>JAZSHG010000048.1:0-10770 GCA_045533135.1 Acutalibacteraceae bacterium | reverse complement strand
ATAGATCAGTGACACCACTGTAGGAAGCAATAATATGGCGGCCTCCAGCTTGATGATCTGGCCGATCATATGGAAAACCATTCGTTTGTTCATAACGGTCCTTCCTTATTTAAGGATATCTTTAAGTTCCTGAATGCGTTGCTTGGCGGCAAGAAGCACAACCTTGTCATTAGGAAGTATCATATCGTTACCAGCAGGAATGATCGGCTTTCTTTGACGAATGATACCTGCGATAAGGACATCTGATTTTAATTGTAGATCTTTAAGCGGAATATTTACTAAATCGGGTTCATCCTGCACCAAGAATTCAATAGCTTCAGCTTGATCGTCCATAAGCGTGTATAGGGTTTCAATGGTGCTACCCATGGAGTTCTGTAACGCGCGTGCATAGCGCACCAGTACGTCGGCGATAATTTTTCGCGGCGAGAACGTACATTCCAAACCAAGGCGCTCCGCCATGGCGCTTAATTCCGGGCTGTTAACTTTGGCGATGACCTTGGGGACGTCTTGGGAAGAGGCAAAGAAAGAGAGCAAAATGTTCTGTTCATCCATGCCGGTAAGGGATACGAAGGCTTCCATGTCCTGCAAGCCTTCTTCTAAAAGCAGTTCTTGGTGTGTGCCATCACCATTGATGATGACGGCTTTCGGCATAGTCAGACAAAGCTCTTCGCACAGGGCGCGGTTTTTGTCTATGATTTTTACATCCGATCCCCCGGACAGCAAACGGCGCGACAGATAATAGGCTGTACGGCTGCCGCCGAGAATCATAACACTTTTAGCTTGCTTGGAAAAAAGTCCCAGCTCGCGCATCAACTTCTGCGCTTCGGAAGGAGATGCCGTCAAGCCAATACGGTCGCCTGCTTGCAACACAAAGTTACCGTCCGGGATGTACACGTCGGTTCCGCGTTGTACAACGCAGATAAGAAACTTGATGTTGTAACGGCTACGCAGTGCGCTTAACGGTATATCTAAGAAGGGGGAGTTGTCTTTCAAGCGCAGTTCGATCATTTCAAAATTGCCGCGCGAAAAGGTTTCAATTTTGGCGGCGGTTGGTAATTTTAAAGTGTGATAAAGCTCGCGTGCCGCCAAAGCCTCGGGGTTGATGGACATAGATAGCTCTAACTCTTGTTTTAAGAAGTTGAGAGACTGATCATTGTACTCCGGATTGCGGATACGCGCAATCGTATGCTTGGCACCAAGGCGCTTTGCCAAGAAACAGCTGAGCATATTGAGTTCATCGGACCCTGTCACTGCGACAAACAGTTCTGCGTCGGCAATACCGGCTTCTTTCAACGTGTCGCTGTCAGCGCCGTTGCCGCAAACGCCCATCGCATCATAAATGTTGGTCATTTCTGTCAGCACGTCACGATCGGATTCGATAACGGTGATGTCATGCCCCTCGGCAGTTAGACTGGCGAGAATGGTAGAACCGATTTTTCCGCAACCCATAATGACAATGTTCATAAACTACTAACTCCTCTCAAAGAAGTCAAGACACTTGTATCATAATTAAAGTCAGTATAGCACTTTTTACTTGTAAATGCAATCTAAAAGATAATAAAAGGCATATAAAAAGCTGCCTACAACGAAGTGTTGGGGCAGCTTTTATGATTATCTTACCATCGTCCAAATGAGCATATCGGAAGTACCGCGATTGTTAAAGCTGAAATAAGGAATCAGTTTTGCGGTGATCGCTTGGCGGCGTCCGGTTTTGAGCTGATATAGTGCTTTGGTGGTTTCACGGCGCTCAGCATCTATATAGATAACAGGCGCAGGAAGCCAGTCCTCCGTTTCAACGCGCACTTGTCCGTTTTCGAGCAGTGTAATATCACGCAGGTTCTCGCCGTTGTCAATACCTTCCATGCAATAGACCAGTGGGCCTCTGGTAACGGCATAACGGCCTGCGTTGTCCTGCACATTCGGGTTAGCCTCTACAAAGTGGATGTTCATCGGCAAATCGACAGTAACACAGTCTCCATCCTCGACCGAGAAAACAGCGAAGCCGTTAGTCGTTTCTCCTGTGTACTCTACGCACCAGTCGGGGATTCTCACGCAAAGTGTAGCAGGTTCGCCTTGATAGGTGAAAACGAGTTTGCCATCGAAAGGATACTCTGTTTTTTGCGTTAGTGTGGCAGGTTTACCGCCGATCGTCAGGTTGGTTGCGGAATCCGCAAACATATTGCAATAAATGGTATTGCCGTCAACGGTGTACATGTAACGGGGGAGGGAAGCGAGCATACGCACCACGTTGGGGGGACAGCAGGAACAACCAAAGATCTTTACGCGGTCTGTGATGGGGTGATATTCGTTCGGGCGCGTGTTCTTTTTGAGGTCGATTTCCAAGGGGTTGGTATAGAAGAAGCGTTCACCGTCAATGGAAATACCAGACAAAAAGCCGTTATAATACACGCGCTCAATTACGTCACCGTAGGCGCTGTTTTTCTCAAGCTGTTGCAATTCTCCTGCAAACATCGCCAAGGCGATAGCGGCACAGGTCTCGTTGTAGGTGTTGGTGTTGGGGATATCGTAGGCAAAAGAAAACGCCTCGCGCGACGGCTCACTACCGATACCACCCGTAATGCCCATTTTGGTTGTGAGAATATCCTTCCAAACGCGGTCACACGCCTCTTTAAGCGCAGAGTCGTTATCAACGCCTGCCATCATAGCCATAGCGGTATATAGATAACCGGCACGCACAGCATGACCGACAGCGTGCTTGATTTCACGGACGGGTACGTTGGATTGCGTGTACGCCTTCTCCGAACGGAAAATATCACTCTGGTCAAAATAGGCGGCTTCTTTTTCATTGTTGCCGCGTTGGTCGATAAAGAAACGGGCAAGTTTCAGCGCTTTCTCGTTGCCCGTGTACTCATAAAGTTTTATCAGCGCCAGTTCAATTTCCTCGTGACCGGGGGTGACGAAGCGTGCACTTTGTTCCTCAACAAAAACGCGATAGATATAATCTACGTTTTTCTCCATACACTTGAGAAACGCATCTTTACCCGTCGCCTTGTGATAGGCAATGGCCGCTTCAATCAGGTGACCGGTGCAGTAAAGCTCGTGGAGGCAACGATCGGTGAAAATTTTAGCCGGTTCAACGGTGAGAAAATGCGAGTTAAAATAGCCGTCGGCACGCTGATTTTTGATGATTTGTGCAACAGACTCATCAATCAGCGCTTCCAACTCAGGCTCTGCTTTGGTTTCAATAAGATATGCGGCCCCTTCCAGCCACTTGGCAGTATCGGAATCATAGAAGATGTGTGGGGTGTTGGGATCGCCTTCTTTCCACTGGCAAGCAAGTGCGGAAAAACGACCGGTTTCGTTAAAACGGTCGTAAACGCGGTGGACGGTTACATTTCGGACGAGATCTTCATAGAACTTCCAAAATCCGCTTTTGATCTCGGTTTGCGCAAAGTGCAGATTTTTCATGCTTTTACCTCCGATTTGAAAAATGTTGACAGAAAACACAACGGAAACTATAATGTAAGTATATCAGATGTACACGCTGCTGCAACCGAAAAAATGGTATAATAGGGGTGAAAATCCGACTATGTTTGAAACTGCACGATACGATGGTTGCGGAAAATTTGTTTCGCGAGGGGAGTGGTTGCATCCCGATAGAATGATTGAATCCTATGAAATCATTTTTGTTGTCGAGGGTGCGGTGCATATTCAAGAAAACGGTGTCAACTACACGCTTGGCGCCAACGACTTATTGCTGCTTGAACCGAACCTGCGCCATTTTGGTTACAAGACCAGCCAAAACACCAGCTTTTATTGGATGCATTGGTTGAGTGACCAGAATCTGTTGCCGCAGGTCAAGTGCTGTCATATAGATACGCCACACAATCTCTCACTGCTGTTTGGGCGCTTAGCCCATTATGCCGCAGATGATGTTTTGCCTGAAATGCGTGATTACATGGTGCGTTTGATTTTGGCAGAGCTTCATCTGATGCAAAGAAAGACGGCAGAAAGTCGCGTGGCCAACCAGGTGATCGAATGGATTCGTGCGAATAGCGACTTGCCGCTGAAAACATCTGAGGTGGCAGAGCATTTTGGATATAACAGCGACTATTTAAGCCGACTTTTGAAGAAAAACGGCGGTAAAAGCCTAAAGCAGTACATTGATGAAGGAAAGATGCTGCTTATTAAGAATTTGCTTCTTAACACCAATGCAACTTTAGCCGAGGTGGCGGCAACCTGCGGCTTCGAGGAATATAAATATTTTCTAAAATTCTTTAAGTATCACGAAAACATGACACCCACCGAGTTTTGTAACATCTATACCAAAACACATATTAACAACAAATGACCGCCAAAATTGCTTTGGCGGTCATTTGTTATATGCATGCTCCAACAGAAGAATGGTTCCCTGCACATCCGGTGGCAGAAGTTGGCGGATGCCTTTGATGGCCTGTAAGAGTTTGTCAGGCCAAGTAATGAAGAGGGAGTCATCGCGTAAAACGATTTCGCAAGAAGATGCGTTAATAATTACGTCTACACGTCGGTCTTGCTTGTTGAAGGCGATTTTTCCCGATTGATAATCAGCAAGCCAAAACCCAAAGGCTCCCAAAACCAACAAAAGCGTTAATAGACCGGCAAGGATCATTCTTTTGCGTGTCAATGTTCCGTCTCCTTCAAGCTGTTGAGCAGTTTGCCCAGCTCTTTTCCTAATAACTGACCGGAATAGATAGCTTCGCCCAATGTGTTGGCTTCACTGCCCATTTCGATGAGTATGTAGGCAGGGGACATTTGCTGGTTATAGCGGCTGGAAACGCAGGATATGGGACGAATAACACCCGGATAAGCGGTGTGCAGGCGTGATTGCAAGGCCATGGCAAAGTGTAAATTTTCACGCCAAGCAGGGTGAGGGATATCCTTGCTGTCGACCACACCCATTACCAACATCATTTGCGCCGCCTTTTTGCCGTTGACAACGGCGGTAGGCTTTACTTTTGTGGTTTCGTCGCTCATAATGCCATCACGGTGCACGTCCAAAATGACTTTAATAGATGGATATTTTTCCAGGTTTTTAGCAACTGTATCTGCAGATCGCGTGTAGGCACCTGTATAGCGCGGATAGTCGTGAACAGCGGTGTCGTGTATCACCCCAATGCCTGCCGCTTGTAGCTGTGCGGTGATGGCTTTGCCGACTGCGCAAACATTGAGGGCTTCATCGGTGGAACGCGGCGAGTCTCCATCGTTATAATAGCCTGCGTAATAGGGCATATATGTTTCAGTGGTATGTGTATGCACAATAAGCACCTGTGGTGCATCGGTATCTTTGATAATCAGATTGGGTGCAATATTGGCTTCTATCTCTAAAGACAGCGCTTGGTTTTCACTGCGATTGCGGATAGCAATACCATTGACAAAGGTAGATCCGGAGGTGAGCTGTTGTTCGGAAATTTTTCCGCCGTTACCTTTTTCAGCCGGAATAATAAATGTTTCCTTAACAGGCTCATCAAAAGGCATCTGTTCTTGCTTGTCGTCATCCATATAGCTGTCGGTTTCCTTTTTCGGAGAAGATGGACTGTTAGCGTGGGTGAGCGTGTCTTTGAGATAAGCAAACCCCACTTGTGGTTGTTGTAGACCGGCTATCCACAAAAGCGCCCGTGTTCCCAAAGGTGCTACATTCCACAAAATCCCAAATATAATAAGGCAGATAACTCCGTTAAAGAGAACGGATTTGAAAGGAAATTGCCGCTTGGTTGGTTTGCTGTGCTTGGGCATATCCATCACCTCCTTTTGGAGTATATGTGCGCAGGTGAGAGGATATACCTACAGTGCGGCGCCCATCAGTTCACGTGGCGAAAAATCGGGTTGCAAAGCGTAGTTAACAGACATGGCAATCAGTTGCGCTGAGCGGCGGACAACAAGGTCAATTTCTCGCGGTGTGACCATCATGGCACGACCGTTGGGGGAAACGGCAATTTCCGATTCATAATCCCCCGTGAGTTCAATAGCCAAGCTACGCGCATCTACCACGGTGGGTATGCCGATGCCAATGACAGGTACCCCAAGCGTATCTTTGTTTAGCGCCTGTCTATCGTTACCAACACCAGATCCCGGAGAAATGCCACTGTCACAAAGTTGGACTGTGCAACCGAGCCGCGAGACCTGGGCAGCCGCCAAGGCATCAATAGCGATGATCGCGCTTGGCTTTACGGTATCGCATAATCCGCGGACTACCTCGGCGGTTTCCATGCCCGTTTGCCCCAACACGCCGGGAATAGCTACCGCTGTGGGGCGCAAGCCCTCCAAGCCCAGCGAACGAGCAAACTCCTTGCGAATGTGGCGTGTAGCGAGTATACGTGCGGCCGCCTGTGGCCCGACGGCATCGGGTGTAATGCGATCATTCCCCAAACCAATGACCAAAACAACGCCCTTTTCGGGTAACATCATTGATAACTCGCCGCCGATACGAATAGCATAGTCTTCCAGTTCCTCCTCATTATCTGAAAGGGGAGGCAGCTCTACCGTTACATATTGTCCGACAGGGCGGCCAATTTGTGTTGATGCTTGGTGTGTGTCCACTGAAATACGGGAGATACGCGCCTTGCGGTACTGAGAGGTAAACAGCGAAATCCCACTTTGCTTTGTGTCTATATTGGGAGTTTCAATGGCCAAATCGGTTCGTAATTGCACGCGAAGCACCTCGTAAACGGCAAAAATTGCGTTAAAGCAGCCTTTGCAAGTACTATTTGCAAAAAAAATTCAAATATTCCCAAAAAAAGAGTTGATTTTTTTCGGGAAAGATGTTATTATATCTTCTGCGTGATTTATGAGATACTTTGCAGAGGAGGTGTGACCATGCCCAACATTAAATCCGCCAAGAAGCGCGTCAAGGTTATCGCCGTGAAGACCGCTCGCAACAAGGCCGCTAACTCCGCGCTGAAAACGGAGATCAAAAAAGCGAACGCCGCTATCGAAGCCGGTGCCGCTGACAAGAATGAGGCCGTCAAAGCCGCCATCAAGAAGATTGATCAGGCTGCTGCTAAGGGACTCCTGCACAAGAACACTGCTGCTCGGAGAAAGTCCGCCCTTGCAAAGAAAGCAAACGCCTAATGATAGCGTAAGCAAAGAGACCGATCTTAGAGCGGTCTCTTTTTTCTTTCTATGAAGAGAGGATTACAGTTTTGTAACCTTTGTTGAAAAGGCGTCAGTGTCGTGGTATACTGTCAAAAACTGAGGAAAGAGAGGGTCGGTATGCAAAATACAGAGAAAACACTGTTGTCACGGTTCAGCGAGCCGTGGATGCGTGTTGTTTTGTATGTGTCGCTGATGTTGTTTTTGCCCGAGTATCTCTCACCGGTTTTGGCGTTTTTGGCACTGCTGGCCGCTCAAAAAGATGTGGCGTTGCGTGGGGTGACACTGCGCGGCGGTTCGTTTGCACTGCCTCTCTTGTTGTATCTTGCGTATACGATCATTGGGCTTACCTATGCAAGTGATACCTTGTCGGCGCTCGGCTCGGTTGGACTGTGGAGTGTTATGCCGCTTTTGTATGTGGCGATAACCTCGGTGCTGATCGATCGCCGCCGCTTAAACACCGCATTAGCATATATCTCTGTTGGCATAGGTGTCAATGGCGCTATAGCGTGTATGCAATACATTGCCAAGGCCACCTTCAAATGGGACGTGGATATGCAGTGCTGGGCGTGGCTGGATCGCATTTTGAACACTATTTTCGGATATCCTGTGTTTGACGATTTTGGTAATCGCGCCTCTGCCTCTTTTATGAACCCTAACGTACTGGCGGAATTTATGATTATATTCCTGCCGTTTATGTTCTATTTGTTGTCGCGCAAGACAAACGACCGTCGTCGCCCTGTCGTGAGAATGGCGGTGGTTTTGACTGCTTTTGGCCTGCTGTTTACTTTCTGCCGTGGCGCATATTTGGCCTTTGCTTTGATTCTGGCACTGTTTTTTGCTGTGAATTTACGTAAAGCGCCGCTTTTATTGCTCATTGCTTTGTCGGTGTTGTTGCTTCTTCCCGGTGGGGTTTATGCACGTTTTTTTTCGATTTCCTCTGCCACCGACTACGCAGGAAACGTGGTTGAAGATGCAGGTGATAACAAGGATGATAGCCTGCTTGACAACATTATTGAAAACGCCGAGAAGCCCCAAGATGGTGAAAAGCCCAATAAGTCTCTGTCGGAACGTATGCAGGTATGGGCGGCGTCATTAGACGCCATTCTCAAACGTCCGCTGTTTGGTTATGGCCCCGGCGGCCATAATATTAAGGCAATTTTACAGTCCTACAATGTGGCGCCGCCACATGCTCACAACTTGGTGTTACAGCTCCTTTTGGAGGGCGGCATTATTAGTTTGCTGTTGTGGCTTGCGATTGCTTTTTCGGCGGTGCGCAAGGGATATCGATTGCTAATGCGTTCACACCGTCCGCAGACCGGTATGGCCGTGCTGGCCTTTGTTTGCGGTTTTTGTATGATTTCTATGACCGATTATCCGTTCTTGACACCGAAATTGATTGGCGGTGTCGTGGTGGCACTGGGACTTATAGATGTTATTTATGATATCTATGCCCCCAACGCAGTGCGACTACGGCCTTTAAAGGAGTGTATCCTTTTTCTGCCACAAAAACGATAGAAGCAATAAGGTTGGTAAAAGCGCTCTGTTTTCAGGGCGCTTTTATATTTTCAAAGTTTAACAATTAGATCTTTATGTTTAAGGAATCCTTTACCAAAAAAACATCGCAATATTTCCGCTCACTTGTCAAACAATAAAGCGCAAGGGGGATTTGGAAATGAAAAAATATGTTATTTTAGCACTTTGCGCCGTGGTGCTTATTGGAGCTATTTGGTTGATTGGTGCGCAAACGGATGCACGAACAGCAACAGGATACACAGTGAAGGCGCAAAAGATAGAGCGTACGGTGCGTTGTGATGGGATCATCGAACCAACTGACACAAAAACAGTTTTTCCGCCGAGCTATTGTGTGATTGATCAAGTCAATATCAAGGTGGGAGACACTGTTAAAGCCGGAGATACGTTGTTCACTATTGACTTGGAACTGACAGAGCAAGTGTTGGTCAATAGCGGCAAGCTATCTGCCTCAGCGATGGAGCTACTCAAAAAGAGCGAAACTGTCACGTCACCCATTGATGGTATCGTCACTGCAGTAACTTTGTCGAAAGGAGCGCCGGCAGAGGTGGCAAAATCTTATGTGTTGCTGGCGGATACCGACACATTGCAGGTGTCCTTAAATATTCCTGAATCTTCCATAAAGGATGTGTGGATAGGACAGCCAGCAGTTGTCGAAGGAAACGCCTTTGCACGGGAATTCTATAAAGGCACTGTCACTTTTTTGTCTGCCGCTGCCAATCCCCTGCTAACCGGTGTAACCGCCATTGAAGCAGTGGTCAGCCTTAATGAAGTGGACGATTCATTAAGATTGGGGCTGTCAGCCCAGGTGCATCTATTGGCCGAAACCTTTGAGGAGGGGTTGCTTGTGCCGTATGATTGCTTGGGACGCGATGATAGCGGCGATTATATAGTGGTAGCTGAGAATGGAAAAGCGGTACAAAGACGCGTGACCGTGGGGGCTGAATTGTCCGATGGTGCCGTCATTGTTGAGGGCGTTAGTGAAAACGAGGTACTGTTACGCGATGCAGAAACCTTTGAGAACGGTGAGGCGGTGACGCTTTCATGATAGAAAGCCTTACCCATGCTTTTACCAATCTTTGGCGTCGAAAAGGTCGTACGGCATTGACAATATTGTCGGTTGTCGTGGGCGTGATGCTGGTGTCGATTGTATCGGTTATCGGAAATGCCGGTGAACGGCTGTTTTATGATGAGCTTACCAAAATGGGTGTTGATGGTTTTTCTGTCACGATAGAATCGGGCGGTATCCCCATGTCAGCTTTGGACTCCATACGTGAAATTAAGAGTGTGCGCTCTGCCATGCCTTTAACAGTGGGGACAGGCGTGGTAACGGTGCAAGAGCTAACGGAAGAAACCATGTTGTGTGGCATTGATGCCGGTGCCGATCAAGCCATTGCCTTGGAATTGTTGCACGGAAGATTGATCAGTGATGGTGACGTGCGTGCACACGAGCGTGTCTGCCTTGTTGAGGAGACGTATGCAAAGAAGCACTTCGGACGCAGTAATGTGGTGGGCCGAAAAGTTTTATTAACCGTGAGAGGTAAAAGCGATGAGTACACCGTTGTTGGCGTGGCAACGGCCGGAAGCTCTCTTTTGCAGGGGATGATGGATTATATTCCTTCTATGGTGTTTATACCCTATACTACGTGGCAAGATATTAGTTATCGACCGGAATTGTCCCAGATTGCGGTGCGTATCGATGAGGACGCGGATGATGACGCTTTGCGTGATACCATTTTGAAGGTGTTATCAAGACAAGGGAGCGGCGTCGAAGAGTGGCACGTGGAAAATCTGGCGGCACAAAAGGATCGAATGGAGACACTGTTGCAAGTTGTTCTTTGGATCCTTACCATTATCAGTGGCGTATCACTGGTGGTGTCGGGGTTGGGAATTATGACCATCATGTTGGTGTCGGTACAGGAACGCGTGCGTGAGATCGGTATCAAAAAGGCTGTTGGTGCTGGTAATAGCCGTATTTTGTGGGAGTTTATGCTCGAATCGGGGTTGCTTGCGGCCATCGGTGGCGGTATTGGCTTGCTGGTCGGGGGTGCTGTTTCTTGCTTTGGTGTATATGCCTTTACGGGTATGATCACCATTCCTTGGGCGGCTTTTGGGGGCGTTTGGCTTTTCACATTGGTTATCGGCATT
>JAZSHG010000032.1:0-2800 GCA_045533135.1 Acutalibacteraceae bacterium | reverse complement strand
TGGAAGTGTTCTTATGAATTCGATGCCATAGAGAAAGGGAAACCTACCGAAATAATCTATTCCAACAAGACTTGTCCGTCCTGCGGTTTTGAGCAGCCGAGCAATCGAACCGTATGCTGGAAGTGTTCTTTTAAATTTGATGAGCACGACAACACGCAAGCTGTCACACCTCCGACAGTTGAACCAACACCCAAGCGTCACCAACGCTTCGAAAGCGATTGGGTGTGCGGTAGTTGCGGCAAGCGAAACTTAAATTCTCGCAGCGATTGTTGGTCTTGTGGCGCGAAGCTGGCAGACGAATAACCCATTTCCACCCCAGCTTTCATATCCGTCCGTAAAAAGGCGTAGGCACAAGCTTACGCCTTTTTTGCATAGCCACACACCGGTTTTTGCCATTGACAAGTGACAAAAAGGGTGGTATACTGTCATTTGTGCAGAACATTTGTTCTTGTTTTTGAGGAGGTGGCGGCTTGGAGCGGATCATTTTGCACTGCGATATGAACAATTTTTACGCTTCGGTGGAGTGCCGCCGCGATCCTTCGTTGCGCGGAAAGCCTGTGGCGGTTTGCGGCTCGGTGGAGGAGCGGCGCGGTATTGTGCTGGCGAAAAATGAGATGGCTAAGGCGTGCGGTGTGACCACAGGCGAAACGGTCGGCTCTGCCAAATACAAGTGTCCGCAACTGGTGACGGTCAGTCCGCATTTTGACCTGTACGCCGCCGCGTCAAGGCAGGCACGCGAGATCTATGGGCGGTTTACCGAGCAGGTCGAGCCGTTTGGTATGGACGAGTGCTGGCTGGATGTGACCGCATCGACAGCGCTATTTGGCGACGGTGTGACCATTGCCAACACCTTGCGACAGACGATCAAGGATGAGTTGGGACTGACCATTTCAGTGGGGGTGTCCTTTAACAAGATCTTTGCTAAGCTCGGCTCTGACCTCAAAAAGCCTGACGCGACCACCTATATCCCCCGTGAGACGTTCCGCGAACAGCTGTGGGGATTGCCGGCGGCATCACTGCTCGGTATCGGCAAGGCAACGGCAGAGGAGCTGCGGCGGTGTGGGATACACACCATTGGGCAGTTGGCCAAGGCGGATGCGCGCCTGTTGCGCTATCAGCTCAAGAGTCGCGCTGATCAGCTCATCGCCTATGCCAACGGACAGGATACCGATCCTGTGAAGTCCTGTGATATGAAGGTGCCTGCCAAGTCGGTGGGGCACGGCATCACCACCTTGCGCGATTTGGTGTGCAACGACGAGGTGTGGCCTGTGGCATTGGAGTTGACGCAGGAGATCGGGCATCGGTTGCGCGTATATGGGCAAAAGGCTGGCGGTGTGGCGATTGCTGTGCGCGACAATGATCTGCGCGTGCGCCAATGGCAAAAGGCGCTCGACTCCCCCACTTTCAGCCCGTTTGTATTGGCAAAGGAAGCGTTTTCATTGTTTGAGGCGTCATACGATTGGAAGCGCCCTATCCGTGCGGTGACGGTCACCGCCATCAACCTGTCCGATGCGGCGATTCCTACACAGTTGCAGTTGTGGGAAGATACCGCTCACAGCGAGCGGCAGGAAAAGCTGGACAGCACGGTGGAGGCGTTGCGACAACGGTTTGGCGCAGGGGCGGTGCGTAACGCCGTTTTATACGGCGAATCGCTGATTCCTCCTGAGGAGGAATATTGCGCCTTGCCGACCAATGTGGAAAGAGAATGAGCATAACGCAAAAACACCCGAAGCCAAGGCTTCGGGTGTTTTTGTCGCAAGCGAGGGTTTTTATGTCACGTTGGAATAACCAACGTTAACAAGCCTGCCATCGAAAACGCCACCGACAGCCATTGCTTGAGGGTGACTTTTTCGCGTTGGACAAGCGCGATGAGGGTGGAAAACACCATCACGGCGCCTGTGGTCAAGGTGTAGGACAGCGAGGCGTCAACATTTTCGAGCTTTAACAGCACGATCCAGTTGGCGAAGGTGCAGATGAGGCCAAAGGCGGCCATACTCACCCACACGTCCACTTTGCCCTTGGGGGCATTGAGGCGCGGCAACGGCTTTTGACGGCTCAAGAGTAACATCATCAATGCCAATACGGCTGTCAGGCCACGGTTGAGCATGGAAAAGCTGGTGGCATCTACCGCCCATGCGGGGAAGGATTGGTGCAGGGTGCTGATAAGGCCGCTCAGGCCGTTGAGCACAAACACCGCAAAGTAATAAAACAGCGGCGGCAGGCCTTTTTTCTTTTCGCCGTCCGTTTTTGGCTCGCGGTTTACGTTGAAGCACAGGCCGACGATCAACAGCACACAGCACAGCGCTTTTGTCCAGGTCAGCACCTCGCCGCGTGAGGGGATGAGCAGACCGCCCACAAAGGGGATGAGCATACCGCCGAGCATGGCGAAGGTGGAATAGACCGACAGGTTGGCGGTGGCAAAGGCTTTCATACTGCAGACGGTGTAGAGAATGCTCACCGTTGAGAGTACCGCCGCCATCAGCAGGGAAAACCAGCTGAAATTGAGTGCAAAGCCTTGCATAAGGAGCATGGCGACGGCGCCGACGAGTGACGTCCACAAGGAAAAGCGAAATGCGTGTGTCAGACCACTGCCTGTGCGCTTTTCGTAGCGTTGATTGAATAAAAATTGCAGCGCAAACAGCAACGATGCGCCAAGCAATGCCACATAGTCCACGTTTTCTGCCTCCTTTTCAAAACACATTTATTATAACGGGCAGAAAACGGTCTGTATATGGAAAAATGTCACAAGGTTCGGGAATTTTTCTCGCCGCTTTTTCAAAAAAGCAGGCTGTTTCCTGCG
>JAZSHG010000011.1:0-2315 GCA_045533135.1 Acutalibacteraceae bacterium | reverse complement strand
GCAAGGAACGCACCTACCTAAAAATCGTGATTTGTAGGGGACGGCATCCCTGACGTCCCATCGCCGTCCGCAGACGGCGATCTTGCCTTCCCCTTGGTGGGGAAGGTGGCACGGCGATAGCCGTGACGGATGGGGGGATATAAATCACGGGACGTCGAGACCGCCGCGCCCTACAATGTACACGCCACCATCCCCCCAAAACTGGCGATCCTCTCCCTTGCAACGTAAGGACAGGCGTGCTATACTGATGACAAAGACTACCCAAAGGGGGCACGTTTATGGACAAATACCTGCTTACGGGGCACGACCCCAACCTGGAAAACCCGGAACTGACACATATAAACCGACTGCCGCCGCGTGTAACGGTGATTCCTGCCGACAAACGCGGAGTAAATTATCGCACCAAAGACGCTTCTCCGATGGTGCGCTCCTTAAACGGCGACTACCGCTTTTTCTATGCGGAGGAGGATCTGCTCACCGATTGGGCAGACCCCACGCTTGCGGATGCCGATTGGGATACGCTTCCTGTGCCGTCTATGTGGCAATATCACGGCTATGGCAAACCCGAATATCCCAACGTGTGCTATTCCTTTGCCTTTATGCCCCCCTACGTCAAAAAACAAAACCCTGTCGGCTATTACCGCAAACGGTTTGTGGTGGAAGATCCTGCCGCCAAAACCATTTTGCACTTTGGCGGCGTGGATAACGCCTTTTACGTCTACCTAAATGGTAGCTTTGTCGGCTTTTCCAAGGGTAGCCGCATTCCTGCGGAATTTGACGTGTCTGCACTGATCAAGCAGGGCGAAAACCTGCTGGCGGTCAAGGTGTTCACCTATTCCGACGGCTCCTATATGGAAAACCAGGATATGTTGCTGGCAAGCGGCATTTTCCGCGACGTCTATATGATCGAAACTGCCGCCGATACCCTGTGGGATTATCGCGTGACCACCACGCAGGAGAGCATCTCGGTGTCGGTGTCGCTGAAGGTGACCGCCCCCTTCGACCTGCGGCTCACACTCGACGGCGACACGGTCACCCTGCCTGCCGCCGATACCGTCACCCACACCTTCACGCTGCAAAATCCGCGCCTGTGGTCGGCGGAAACCCCCAACCTCTATGACCTGCACATCGAACTGGTGCGCGACGGCATACCGTTTGAGGTACATACCAAACGTGTGGGCATTATGCATTCGCGCGTGGAGGGCAACCAATTCCTCATCAACGATACCCCCATCTTTGTCAAGGGTGTCAACCGCCACGAGCATAATGCCAAAACAGGCCGCGCGATTACGGTGGCGCAGATTGAAGCGGAGCTTCGCGATATCAAGGCGAACAACCTAAACGCCATTCGCCTGTCGCACTATACCAATCATCCGGCAACCTATGAAATTGCCTCGGAAATCGGCCTTTATCTGATGGACGAGGCCGACCTCGAAACCCACGGCGCCCACGTGGCAGGCGGTGACGAGGGCTATCTCTCCAAGCAACCCGAATGGCTCACCCCCTATTGGGATCGCGTATACCGTATGCTGGAGCTCAACAAAAATGAGGTGTGCATTTTTGCGCGCACCACAGGTAACGAGTGTGGGCGCGGCGAAAACCTGGAAATTTGCGCGCGCCGTATGCGTGAATTTGATCCCGATCACGAGGTGCTCATCGTGCAGGGCAGCCCCGACAACCGATTCCGCCTCATTGGCTATTATCCCATGTCGGTGGTGGAAGAACTGCCCGGCGAAGGCTATCCTGTCATCGCCATCGAATATGCCCACGCGATGGGCAACAGCCCCGGCCTTTTGGAGGATTATTGGGATTGGAACTACACCCACGACGGCTTTGTCGGTGGCTTTGTGTGGGAATATAAAAACCACGGGTTCTATCAAGAGGATGAAAACGGTGAGCGGTTCTATCAATACGGCGGCGATTTTGACGACGCCTATCATTGGAGCAACTTCACCCTTGATGGCTTCCATTTTTCGGATGGCAGTCCCAAGCCTGCGTGGGCGGAGCTAAAAGCGGTCTCTTTTGCCGCCTACACCACCCTCAAGGACGGCAAGCTGTGGATCAAAAACACCAACGATTTTCTGCCGCTCGACTATCTGTCGGCACAGTACAGTATCACTGCAGACGGCGAAACGGTCAAAAGCGGCGCGCTGGCACTGCCCACGCTCGCCCCTCACGAGGCGGCGTTTGTTGACCTCGACCTGACGGTGGCACAGCCGATAGCCGGCGCACGGTATTTCCTAAACGTCACCTTCCTGCAAGACGGCAAGGCAGTGCACCAAAAGCAGATGCCGCTTGGCATTTTGGCACCCAAA
>JAZSHG010000245.1:0-3868 GCA_045533135.1 Acutalibacteraceae bacterium | reverse complement strand
ACGGGCGCGTGCCGCACTCCATTCTGATGGAAATTCTCACCGACGAGGGCGCCGGTACCATGGTCACAGGAGATGACAACGATGAGCAGTAAACACCTTGACGACACATACGTCGCCCATACCTATGCCCGTTTTCCCGTTGAGATCGTGTCGGGCAAAGGCTCACTCGTCTATGACGTTGACGGCAAGGAATATGTGGATATGGGTTCGGGCATCGGTGTCACCTGCTTCGGCATTGCGGATGACGAGTGGCAAAAAGCCGTCACCGCACAGCTTGCACAGGTGCAACACATGTCCAACCTGTACTATACCGCCCCCTGTGCCAAATTGGCGGCAACACTTTGCGAGAAAACAGGCATGAAACGTGTGTTTTTCAGTAACTCGGGCGCCGAAGCCAACGAATGTGCCATCAAAGCCGCCCGTAAATATGCCGCCGAGAAAAAAGGCGCCGACTGCTACACCATTATCACGCTGGAAAACAGTTTCCACGGCAGAACGCTCACCACGTTGGCGGCAACCGGACAGGATCATTTTCACAAGCTCTTCACCCCTCTCACCAATGGCTTTGTTCACGTTAAAGCCGGTGATTTGGCGGCGGTCGAGCATCTGGTGAAAACACAAAAAATCGCCGGCATTCTCATCGAATGCGTGCAGGGCGAAGGCGGCGTGTTGCCGCTGGATACCGATTTTGTCAAGGGACTTGCAGACATTGCCGCACGCGAGGACATCATCTTAATGGTTGATGAGGTGCAAACCGGCAACGGTCGCACAGGCTCGCTTTATGCATATATGCAATATGGCATCACCCCTGACGTGGTGTCTACCGCCAAAGGACTTGGCGGCGGTCTGCCGCTGGGCGCCACCCTGTTAGGTGACAAGGTGCAGGATATCTTTGCACCCGGCGACCACGGTTCCACCTTCGGTGGAAACCCCGTCTGCTGTGCAGGGGCACTGAGCATTATCGACCGTTTGGACGATACCTTTTTGCAAGATGTACAAGCGAAAAGTGCGTATATTTTTGATGCCTTCAAAGACGCAAAGGGTGTGCGTTCGGTCAGCGGAAAGGGCCTGATGATCGGTTTGGAGACCGTTCGTCCTGCCGCCGAGGTAGTGAAGGAATGTATCGACCTTGGCGTTTTGTGTTTGACCGCCAAAACAAAGGTGCGTTTGTTGCCTGCCCTCAATATTCCTATGGATGTGCTCACACATGCCATAGAGGTTATCAAAACCGTTTGTGCAAAGGAGAATGCGTAATGTCGTTCAAAGGTAGACATTTTCTGAAGCTGCTTGACTACACTCCCGAAGAAATGGAAGAACTGCTGGCCATGGCGGCACAGTTTAAGGCGGAGAAAAAAGCCGGCATCCCCCATCGTTTGTGTGAGGGCAAAAATATTGCACTGATCTTTGAAAAGACCAGTACCCGTACTCGTTGCAGTTTTGAGGTGGCCGCCGCCGACCTCGGCATGCATCCTGTCTATCTCGATCCGTCAGGCTCTCAGATCGGCAAAAAAGAGAGCATTGCCGACACCGCGCGTGTGCTTGGCCGCATTTTTGATGGCATCGAATATCGTGGCTTTGGTCAAGAAGTGGTGGAAGAACTCGCACACCATGCAGGCGTGCCCGTTTGGAACGGCTTGACCAACGAATTTCACCCCACACAAATCTTGGCTGACCTGCTCACCATCCGTGAACACTTCGGTTCGCTCAAAGGTCGCAAGCTGGTCTATATGGGCGATGCGCGCTACAATATGGGCAACTCGCTGATGGTCGGTTGCGCCAAAATGGGTATGCACTTTGTCGCCTGTGCACCCAAGGCCTATTTCCCCAATGCAGAACTGGTCGCGACTTGCGAAGAGGTTGCCGCACAAACAGGTGCTACACTTTCTTTTATCGAAGATCCCATGGAGGCAACCAAAAACGCCGATGTGATCTATACCGACGTGTGGGTGTCGATGGGTGAGCCTGCTTCCGTTTGGAAGGAGCGCATTGATCAGCTTTCCCCCTATCGTGTTACGATGGAATTGATGGATAATGCGGGCGCACAATGCCGCTTTATGCACTGTTTACCTGCATTCCACGATCTCAAAACCACTACAGGCAAAGAGATTTATGAAAAATTCGGCATCGACTGCATGGAAGTGA
Source organism: Acutalibacteraceae bacterium (assembly GCA_045533135.1). Taxonomy (GTDB): domain Bacteria; phylum Bacillota; class Clostridia; order Oscillospirales; family Acutalibacteraceae; genus HGM12789. The sequence goes on along the minus strand of JAZSHG010000245.1, from coordinate 1,726 downwards.
CCGACGAAGTGTTTGAAAGTGACCGTTCCATCGTCTTTGACGAAGCTGAGAACCGTATGCACACCATCAAAGCGGTTATGGCCGCCACACTGGTTTGATTTTGATCCCCGGCCAAAAAAGGTCGGGGATTTTTCTTAACGGCAAAAAGTTTTGTCATTTGGATTGACAGTTGTTTCAAAATGGAGTATGATATTACTTGCGCGCCGCTGTGGTGGAATTGGCAGACACAAGGGACTTAAAATCCCTCGGTAGCAATACCGTACCGGTTCAAGCCCGGTCAGCGGCACCATATTGGAACGCAAGTATTGATACGATACTTGCGTTCCTTTTCTTTTTGCTCAAAACCGCTTGGCACAAGGGTTTTCGTCACTTTTGCAAATGAGATTCGTTTCTTTGTATCAGAATTAAACACAAAAAAGTCGAAGTTGGGAGACTCAAACCTACCCGTTTTTCACACTCATAAATCACAATGAAACTTTTCTTAAAAGAATAGTTTCATTGTTAGGTAGATTAGTTTCATTGTGGGAGAAAAGTTTCATTGTGGGTGAGAATAGTTTCATTATTGCAAAACGAGTAAATAATGTTATAATACATGTAAGTTAAGGAAAGGAAGGGAATATTACCAATGGGATTATTCGATATTTTTAGAAAAAAAGACATTGCCACTGCAACAGATTCATCTCAACAAAGCACCCCTGCTCAAGCACCTGCATCTTCAACACTCTGGCTTCCGGCAATTTATAATCAATTCTCGGATAAAGCAAACATTGATCCTATCTACGGAGAAAAGATTCCTGAATTAATCAAAACATATAAGTCATTATACAACAACAAAGCCCCAAGCGAAGAAACACAAAAAGCATTTGCTAACTTAATGAACGAAGTAATCAGAACAATTTACGTTGTACCTTTTCACTATAATGCCGCAAACGAATTTGATAATGACCATGTAATTCATTGCACACCGAAAGCTGCCAACAAATTTAACATTGAATCTATCGTATATAGATGTCAAAATATGACCATGGAGCAAATGTCAAAATTGGGATGGGTCAAAGATTGCAACACAAATATGCTTACCATTGATTTGAATTGGTGGGATATTTCGAGAATTGCGGGAAGCGATGGTTACCGCTTTGAGCAACCGTGTTCTTCCAACACAATGTATCCATACATAGGTAATAGTGGTAACGATGCTTACTTTTTATGTTTTACAGGCATTGATCAGTGCTTAAAAATATATGGTCAAGAAAATAATCTGCACATTGCACTGTTTACGATTAACGATATTGTTGAATACATGTCATCCTCAAGCAATATGAGAGGAATGATTATTAATCCCGATACAGAAACACATTGCTTTGTTGGAAAGGAAGTATTTTGATTTCAAATATTCCATATTGCAGTTGCATAAAAACAAAGTTGCATTCCAAATGCAACCCAAAATCAAAAATGCAACTTTGCAACCCAATGCAACCAGTATCAAAAATTAAGTTATCATTCATAAAAAAAGGCAACGGTACCAAAGGTGCCGTTGTCTTTTTTTGCTTTGAGTTAAGAGGGGAGGCGGCGCGGCAAGAGTCGCTCCCCTCATCTCCACCATATTGGAACGCAAGTATTGATACGATACTTGCGTTCCTTTTCTTTTTGCTCAAAACCGCTTGGCACAAGGGTTTTCGTCACTTTTGCAAATGAGATTTGTTTCTTTGTATCAAAATTAAACACA
>JAZSHG010000171.1:0-5738 GCA_045533135.1 Acutalibacteraceae bacterium | reverse complement strand
GTTTTGAGGGTGGTAATATGTTGACGAATTTGTATGAAACCTTAAAGCAAGGTAAAATGCCTGTGCGAAAAGCTATGAAAAAGTTAGGCACGGTTAAGTCGGATCGTAGCCATGTCGTTCTGTGAGCCAAGGAGTTGGCACAATAATTTGTCTTCCTAAGACCGCTTGGCCTCCGACTTCACACCACAGGTGTGGACTCTACCACCGAGATTTTAACCGTGCCTAACTTTTTCATAGCTTTTCGCACAGGCATTTTACCTTGCTTTAAGGTTTCATACAAATTCGTCAGCATGTTGCCACCCACAAAACAGAATGTAGGATACCCACATTCTAAAACAACCATATACAAAAATCAAGCATAAATAAGGAAATGGTGCCGGGTGATATTTGTGACGTATGCTTGACAACGCGCCACATTTGGGATAAATAAAACACCGATTTAGATGTCTTACTTGTATTGTAATTGCCGGGGGCCGGTATGCTACTATTGCGAATAAGGATGTTATCACAACAAATGCACTTGACATTCCCCTTGGGGCATAGTTTATAATACAACAGAAGGTGATTGATATGAAAATCAGCGATGTTGAAAAAAGAACAGGCTTAAGCGCCAAAGCCATTCGCATGTACGAGGAGCGGGGGCTTATTGCTGTTGCTCGTGAGGAAAATTCTTATCGCAACTATGACGATAACACGGTAGAGCGGTTGGAACGTATCAAGCGGTTTCGTGATGCAGGCATTGCTATATCCTCTATTTGCCTGTATTTTAACGGTATTATTTCCTTAGAAGAGTTGGTTAATGAAAGATTAAATCAGATTAAAAAGGCAAGCAGTGAAAATAGTGAGCAGCTGCGAAAATGCCAATCTCTGCTTACACAAACCTGTTCTCAAATGGATGCAAATGAAAAAATAACGGTCAAAAGTGATCGCGAAGTGGTTGTGGGAATCGATATCGGCACGACCAACATAAGTGTCATATTGATTGACGTTGTTCATAAAAGCGTTTTGGAATCTTACACGGTGGCGAACCACTCGAAAACATCGACAAAAGACGGCTTTATGGAGTTTGATGCCGACTGGGTACTTAACAAGGTGCGGCAACTGATTGATTATTTTTGTGAGCGATACAAAGTGGTGCACAGCATTGGGTTTACGGGACAAATGCACGGTGTTGTTCTTGTGGACAAAAACGGTGCGGCGGTCACGCCTTTTTACAATTGGCAGGACCAGCGCGGCAATGAATTGTTGGGTGAAAACACCTATTGTGCCGAAGCTTGTTTGAAAAGTGGGTATGCTTTGCACACGGGCTATGGTTTTACAACATTATACTATAATCAATGCCACGGGCTCATACCGAAAGAGGCCGTTTCTTTTACCACGATTATGGACTATGTTGCCGCATCGCTGTCGGGAAAAGCAGAGATGATGGTACATGCGACCAATGCGGCAAGTTTCGGCTTGTTTGATATAAAAAGCGGAGAGTTTGACAAAACGGCGGTAGCGGCATTGGGGATTACCATAACATTGCCGCGCGTTGTCGATGAAAAGACTGTGGTTGGTTATTATAAAAACGTGCCGATTATGGTATCAATAGGGGATAACCAAGCGAGCTTTTACGGTAGCATAAAAGATGAAGAAAAGATGCTGCTGATTAATTTCGGAACAGGCAGTCAAATTTCGTTGGTGACGGATACGTGCTTTGAGACAAAGGAAGAGCTGGAAGTGCGCCCTTATCTTGGTGGAAAATATTTGCTTTGCGGTTGCGCTTTGTGTGGTGGCAAAGCATTTGAGGCGTTGGAGCGGTTTTTCTCCGCCTATATCGCACATAGCGGTATGGAAAATGGCACGCAGTATACCGTCCTCAATGCACTGACGGAAAAGGCTTATCACGAAACGAGTGCGTTGTCGGTGCAGACTACTTTTGCGGGTACGCGCAGTAATCCGCAATCAAAAGGAGCCATTACAGGGATTACTGTCGACAACTTTACCCCTGAGGCGCTTTCACTTGGCATTTTGCAAGGTATGGTAGATGAGCTATATGACTTTTTCGAAAAAATGGGAGCGGACACATCCAAAGCGGTTGTCGCTTCCGGAAACGTGGTGCAAAAAAACAAAGCGATCAACTGGCTGTTGCGAGACAAATTCTCGTCCAAGGTGGATGTTACGGCTTATCAAGAGGAAGCTGCACTCGGTGCGGCGATGTGTAGCGCAGTAAACGTTGGCGTGATGACACACGGGGAGGCCAAAAGCCTGATCGTGTATAGAAAGGAAATATAATGGACGTTTGTGCAAAGCGGTTGACCTTTACAGTCGCCTCTGGGAATTGTCTCTTTGAGGGAATATACAATGATAAAAAGCAAATTGCTTGCTCTTTTCAAAACGGAGAGTTGAGCACATTTTTGTGGTACGATTTTAGCGAGACACCGCTCAAACTTGTAGGAAAAGCAAGTATAGGCGATAGTGCCATGCTGTTGGTATTACCATATAGGATCGAATTGCACATCAATGGGAAACTGGTTGACGAGGAATGGCCGTTTGGCAACTGCGAACTGGATGCGTGCGTGATGACGGATAACGGCTGTGACTTGCAGATGGCAGAGATAGACTATACGCCGCCGCAGTATCCGTCGGTGGTGAATACCTTCCAACACGCAGAAGGGTGGAAGCCCGAGGAAAACGTTTTTGTTGGCGATTGTATGCCCTACACGTATGAGGGCATTTATCACGTACTGTATCTCAAAGATCGTCATCACCACGGCAGTAAATGGTGTCGTGGTGCGCACCAATGGGCGCATATTTCGTCGGGTGATCTCGTCAACTGGCAGATTCATCCGATGGCGGTGGAGATCGATGACAGCCGCGAAGGCTCTATTTGCACAGGCTCTTGGATCTGCGCTAACGGAAGGCAGTATCTGTTTTACACTGTGCGTATGTGTGACGGCAGCCCTGCCAGGATCTGCCGCTCCGTTTCGGAGGATGGGTACCATTTTGAAAAAGACCGCGACTTTTCGTTTACTTTGAGCGAGCGGTTTTGCCGCGCTTCTGCGCGCGATCCGAAAGTGATCCAAGCGGCCGATGGCTGGTTTCATATGCTATTGACCACTTCACATTTGGAGTCGGGGAGAGGGTGTCTTGCACACCTGATTTCGCAGGATCTGGAAAGCTGGCAGGAGTTGGATGAGCCGTTGCTCATAACCGAGGCGGATGAAGGACAACCCGAATGCCCCGATTATTTTTATAAGGATGGCTACTATTACTTGGTATACAGCCTGCACGGAAAAGGCTATTACCGCTTTTCACAAGAACCGTTTTCAAACTGGCAGTTGCCTGACGATCCGATCATTCCCTGCAAATCCGTTCCCAAGGCTGCGGTGATCAATGATCGCTTGATTTTTGCAGGGTTTGACGGTGCAGGAACCTATGCAGGGACGCTGACATTTTTGGAAGCGACAGTTCAACAGAACGGGACATTTGTATATAACGCAATAGATATGTAAGCAAAAACGCTCACCTGACAAGGTGGGCGTTTTTGATGTTTGAAGTATTATAATTTTTTAAAAATATCTATTGACCTTCCCCTTGGGGCATGGTTTACAATGAAAATACAACAGAAAAAAGTGGCGTATTGCATCACTTTTTGTGCAAAAGGAGGATGTATATGAAGATGAAATGGTATCGCAGGGTTGTTTCTGCAATGATGGCATCCATAATGTCAGCTGTGGTATTGCTTCCTGCTTGGTCTGTATCAGCGGCTCTTAACGCAGAGGATGCAGGTAAGTGGAGCAATAATATGGGAACACTTCACGCATATCAGGCAGATCTGAGTTATGTTGATGGCGGCTTGCGTGTTTCTCCCATTGGCGGTGACGCCTTTGCCTACAGTTCGAGTGTGCAGGTGACGACGGCTTTCAAAGTGGAGACCGACGTGACGTTCGAGAATAACAATGTTGCCGCTATCGTGATCGGTGGCAAAGCAACCAATGATCTGACAGAATCACTTATTTTCAAATTCCATCGCTCGGTCCGTAGTGAAACAAAAGTATTTAACTACAATAGCAGTACACAAGGTTGGAATGACGCGGCACCTACGACTAATGGCAACTACACGACCGACAAGTCGAGCTATCATCTCAAGCTTGAGGTGCTTGGTCGCACCATCAAAGGCTACGTCGACGATGTGTTGGCTTGCGAGGGCACATTGCCCTCGCACTATGTCGGTGGGTATATTGGCGTCGGCGGTTTGGAGTACACTACACTGGTTTATCAAAACACCACCTTTACTTCGTTACTCGATGGGGAGCTGTTTGGTTTGGGAAGTACTACCGAAAAGCCTGTTGCCGCAAGCTTTTCAAACGGTACCGTTTCCATTGCTCCCAATGGCTCAAATGATGCGCTGATGCTCAGCCATGTTAAAACCGACCGAAGCTTCATGATGGAGACGCAGGTGACCTTCAACGAAGGAAACGTTGCCAATCTGGTTTTTGGTGCGCCGGGTACGGACACACTTACGGATGCGATGATATTCAAAATGGATCGCACCAATCGCTCCGAGACAAAGGTCTTTTGCTTCAACGGTGACCGCGGTTGGGCTACCGTTGTTGCAAATAACGGCGCGGCATATGCGCTCGACAAGACGACTTATAAACTCAAAGTGGTCGTTTTGGATAATGTCTGCACGATATATGTTGACGATATGATCGTCGGTTCGGGAGAGCTTCCGAGCTATTACAACGTGGGTTATCTGGGCATCGGCGGCGCCAACCAGTCAACGGTGACCTTTGGCGCAACCGATATCACAATGCTGGGCAATTATTCTCCCGCTGACATCACCAACATCAGCGTCGAAGGAATGGCATTGACACAACCCTTCGCAGACGGTGTGAAGCTCGGTGTCAGGACTTACGGCGTTATGCCTGTTTCCAACGAGACCACATCGGTGCGCATTTCCGCCACCAAATCTGCCGGCGACGGTGAATTGCGCATTAACGGCCAAGCGGCGGCTAGCGGTGAATATGTGACGGTACCCCTGTCTGTGGGACGTAATATTATTCCTGTCGAGATCGTTGAGCCCAACACGGGCATCGGCACACCGATGACGGTGATCGTCACACGCAAGCCTATCGACAGCGAATATATGACCGAGGATTACCGCAATCAGTACCACTTCTCTGCAATGCAGGGCTGGATCAATGATCCCAACGGTATGATCTATTTCAATGATCAGTGGCATCTGTTCTATCAGGCTGTGCCGCTGAAAGGTACGGTTGGCGACGACCATGATAAACACTGGGGTCACGCGGTTTCCGACGATCTTATCCATTGGGAGGAGCTCCCCATGGCTCTGGCACCCGATGCGAACGGTTCCATGTGGTCGGGTAGTTGTGTTGACGACCCCCGAAACGTTTCGGGCCTGTTTGCAGGGCCGAGCAGTAACAACCTGATTGCTTATTACACCAACTGCGCCAAAGACTATACGCAAACGCAATGCATGGCATATTCCTCTGATGGCGGCGTTACTTGGACAAAATACAGCGGCAACCCCATTTTGACAGGGGCAAATGATCCTCTCAACGATGGAGGCTTCCGTGACCCCACCGTGTTCTGGTGCGAGGAGATGAACACCTATCTGATGATCATTGCGGGTGGCCCGTTGCGCATTTATTCCTCCAACGACCTTATCCACTGGAACTATGAAAGCGGAAATACCGGCATCAACGCCGAGTGCCCCGACTTATTCA
>JAZSHG010000205.1:0-3170 GCA_045533135.1 Acutalibacteraceae bacterium | reverse complement strand
ATCGAGTGGGAATAATTTCTGTTTTCCCCAAACAATCCCGTTTATCCCGAAAAGAACAAACGGAATTATCCTGTAACATAAAAAAATGCCTTTCCGCATTTAGCGGAAGGGCATTTTCTTTTACTCTTATTCCCACTCGATGGTACCGATCGGCTTCGGGGTCAGGTCATAAAGCACACGGTTGATACCGTCCACCTCGTGGGTAATGCGATCGGGGATCTTGTGCAGCAGCGCATAGGGGATCTCCTCGATGGTCGCGCTCATGGCGTCGAGTGTGTTGACCGCACGGATGATGGCCGGCCAGCCCTCATAGCGTTTGCCGTCTTTCACGCCGACACTCTTCATATCCGGCACGGCAATGAAATACTGCCACACGTGCTCGGCAAGACCGCTGTTGTCAAATTCCTCGCGCAAGATCGCATCCGCTTCACGCAGGGCGTGCAAGCGGTCACGAGTGATAGCACCGAGGCAACGCACGCCCAGACCGGGGCCGGGGAACGGCTGACGGTAGACCATCGCGTGGGGCAGACCGAGTGCCTCGCCCACCACACGAACTTCGTCCTTATAGAGCAGTTTGACAGGCTCCACCAACTCAAACTGCATATCCTCGGGCAGACCGCCGACGTTATGGTGCGCTTTGACGCCGTCGGATTCGAGGATGTCGGGATAGATGGTACCTTGGGCGAGGAAGGAGATGCCTTCCAGCTTGGAGGCTTCTTCATCAAACACCTTGATAAACTCGCCGCCGATGATCTTGCGCTTCTTCTCGGGCTCGGCAACATCTTTCAGCAGCCCCAGGAAGCGGTCGGTTGCATCGATATAGATCAGGTTGGCATCCAGCTCTTTACCGAACACCTCGATCACCTGCTCACTCTCGCCTTTACGCATCAAGCCGTGGTTGACGTGCACGCAGACGAGCTGCTTACCGATCGCCTTGATGAGCAAAGCCGCCACAACGGAGGAATCAACACCGCCCGACAGTGCGAGCAACACCTTCTTGTCCCCTACCTGCGCGCGGATATCCGCCACCTGCTCCGCGATAAACGCATCAGCAAGCGCTTTGGTGGTGATACGTTCCATAGTCTCAGGACGCACATTTCCTTGCATTTTTTGTTCCTCCCTTTTATATCAGCCGTTGGTATAGTTATCGAAATAGCCCTGCACCAGCACGACCGGCGTACCTTTATCGCCCGAGCCACTGGTCAGGTCACACAAAGAACCGATAAGATCGGTCAGCTGGCGCGGCGTGGTACCTTGAGAAGCCATTTTACCCACCAAGTCGCCATCTTTTTTGCGGATGCTGTCGGAAATGGCCGCTTTGAGAGCCTCACCCGACAGATCTCTGTAATCGTTATCCGCCAAATATTTGAGCTTCAGTTCGCTGGGGGTACCGATCAGACCATCGGTAAACGCAGGCGACACCACAGGGTCAGCCAGCTCCCAGATCTTGCCTTTGGGATCCTTAAAAGCACCGTCACCATAGACCATCACTTCCACATGCTTGCCGGTGGCGGCTTTTACCTTTGCCTGAATATCCAGCACCAAATCCTGGCAGGAACGGGGGAACAGTTTAATGGTTTCCTCGGTGGATTTGTTGGAGCCGAGCAGACCGTACATTTCGTTACAGCCACTGCCATCAACAGGCGCGTTGAGGATATCGTCCAGACCGCACACCACCTTGGCGCCCGCCGCTTTGAGAATGCGTTTGGTGCGCGCACGGGTATGGATGTCGCAGGTGAGAATATGGTCGGCATAAGGCAAAATGGATTTGGGCTGGTTGGCAAAGATGATCTCCACCTCGGCACCGGCTTCCTTCACCAGATCGCCGTAATATTCCACGTAGTCCACGCCGGTGAACTCGTGCTTGTTCGCGCCGAACAGCTCGCGGTATTTTTCCAGCGTCAGCACATCAGAATAGGGATTGACACCGGCCTCATCCAGCTTGTCTAAGCTGACGAGCTCATTACCGACCTCGTCAGAGGGGTAGCTGAGCATCAGTACCACTTTTTTGGCGCCCTTGGCAATGCCGCGCAGGCAGATAGAAAAGCGGTTACGGGACAGGATGGGGAAAATCACACCGATGGTGCCGCCACCCAGCTTTTCGCGTACGTCTTTGGCAATAGCATCAATGGATGCGTAGTTGCCTTGCGCGCGAGCGACGATGGATTCGGTGATGGAAATGACATCGCGATCACGGAGGGAAAACCCTTCGCTTGCGGCGGCTTCCAGCACACTGTCTGTGACAATCTGCGCCAAATCATCGCCCTGACGGATGATGGGGCAGCGGATGCCGCGGGATATCGTTCCTACCTTACGTTCTTTGCCTTCCATGAAAGATTCCTTCTTTCTGTAAATTGGAATATCCAATAGAGTTGATACATCACACAGGACAGTATAGTGTGTCCCGTTTTTCGCCTGTCATTATTGCAACAGGCTCATGCTCTGTGCGAGCAGGGTCAATTTTTCCTGCAAACGGGCGGCATTTTCACGGGCGGTAGCCACCACCTGTTCGGGCGCTTTGTCGGTAAAGGCTTTATTGTTCAGGCGCGCCAAAGTGCCGTCCAATTGTTTTTGCACGGTGGCATATTCTTTTTCAAGGCGTGCTTTCTCCGCCGCCTTGTCCACCAGCTCGTCAAGCGGAATCTTAACGGTAGCATCGGGGGTGACAATGCTCACAGCACCGGGGATATCGAAGCTTTCGCCCACCTGCACGGCAGAGGCAAACGCCAGCTTTTGCAGGAATGCCTCACTCTTACCGAAGGTATCCACAAACGCGGTTTCCACAAACACCTCCGCTTTGCGAGAGGGCGGCACGTTCATTTCGGCGCGGCGGTTACGAATACCGCGGATGACCTCCATAATGCGCTCCATCTCTTTTTCCTCGTTGGGGAAATCGAGCGCATCGGTATATTGCGGCCAATCCGCACACATCAGGGTGTCGCCGTCGTGCGGCAAGGACTGCCAGATCTCTTCGGTGACGAAGGGCATAAAGGGATGCAGGAGTTTGAGCATATAGGTCATCACGACCACCAGCACGCGGCAAGCGTTTTCCGCTTGGTCACTTTGCAGGCGGGTCTTGCACAACTCGATGAACCAGTCGCAGAAGTTATCCCAAATGAAATCGTAGAGCTTTTGCACCGCAATGCCCAGCTCAAACTTCTCCAAGTTTT
>JAZSHG010000229.1:0-4348 GCA_045533135.1 Acutalibacteraceae bacterium | reverse complement strand
TTCTCTGAACTCACGGATATCTTCTCTTTCGAGCTCTTCCTCATCGTATACGATGTAGCTAAAGCTATAATCCTCACCGTATTCATCGATCATATCCTGGATTTGCTCCTCAAAGCGATCCTTGGCATCCTCAACATTGTCCGCATAGTCGTCAGTCTCACTATAAAGATCATAAATCGTTTCCAGCTCATCTTCAGCGAAACCGTTAAAGAGCGCCAACTGCTCTTCGATAGGATCAATATACTCTCTCTCGTTAGCATAGTCTTCCGCGATTTCGACCGGCGTCATGTAGCTGTTGCCGGAACCGAGAACCAGGATCAGAATAGCCACGACAGCGACCACGGCCACACCGGCGAGGACGATCTTCATGTCAAACTTTTTCGGACCATTCTCAGCTGCGGGCGGTGCAGAATACTGCGGTGCCTGCGCATTTTCGAACTCAACATTGTTTTCCATAACACAAACCCCCTGTGAATTTTGTTTTGGTCTTCTTTTCTGCCTGTTGTATCAACAAAATCGAAGTTCCAATTCTAACCTTAATTATAATATAAATGGCAAAAAAGTCAATACGTTTTCACATCATACCGCGTTTTGGGGCGGTTTTTGACGAAGGTTTTCGCCTTTTTCTTTCAGCTTCAACCACCAGGCATCAATGCGCTTTGTCAAGAAGTTGCAAACGAAAAGACAAATCAGCGCCAAAATGATGGTGCCGACAGCCAGCATAGCGAGCATAACGGGCAAGCCCTCAGTGGTATTGCAATAGGCCTCAAAGTCCGGATTGCAGTTTTGCCAATGCTTCAAAAGATAGATGATCGGCCCTTGGCACAGGAATATCGGCAGACTCAGTTTGCCGAGAAAGGCGCAAAACCTATTGGAAAATGCTTTGGTAAACAGGCTTTTTCCGGTAAGCGACGTAACAACGCCGGCAAACAGGAAAAAGATCACCGCCGAGCTGTATTTGGGGTTGATCCCCTTGACCATCAGCAAAACTGCAAACGGTATCGCGAAAATGTCTACAACCGTTATCGCGGCAATGCCAATTTTTGTTTCGAAAACACCCGACCGTTTGATGCTCTCCGTCAGCGTATTGGCCACAAAGCCGAGCGAAATACCGGCCACAGCACGTACAAAGCCTTTCATACCGATATCGTACCAAGTTCCCGGGTCGGTCAAAGCCCCTTCGTTATGGAGCATAATACCGTACAGGAAAACACCGAGCAAGAAGGCGATGACGTTTTTGAACATATTGGGAAACTTTCTGGCGAGCGGATAGATGATCAAAACAGCAAGCACCATCGCAGACAAGTACCATTCGCCCACTGTTGTCTTGAAGCTGGGCAGGCCGGTGGTATAGATCATCAAGAAATCGTTAATCGAGCCAAATATCTTCCAATTGATAAACACTTCTTCGAAGCCGTGCAGGATCACCTTCGCTCCGATTGCCGCGAGGCTGGCAAAAATGAAGAACAGGTAGAACCCCTTGATCTTTTTAAGCGTATATGTAATGGTTTCGGAACCTAATGTGTTCGCTTCGCAAGGCGTGTTCATGCGTGCAATGCTCGAAGCCATAAAAAAGCCTGTGATAATAAAGAAGAAGTCCACCCAAAGGGCAAACACATCCTCCAACGGTGGGTTGCTCACAAGCTTGTTGGAATGGCCAATGACGATCATCATAATGCCGATAAACCGCCAAAACTCGATCTGCCCGTTGCGTACGGGTTTTGTTTTACTACTCATAGTCCACCTCTGACAATAAATATTGTTCACTGTTCCTTTTGCTTTTTTAGTCCGCTATCACCGGCAAGAGCTGTGTCCATGATGTGTGGCCGTCTTTATCCATTACGACCGCTCTCACCACTTTTTCGTGGCCTTCCAGAGGAAACTCAGCATAGGTCAATTCGTCCTCGTAAGAACACCGTGTACTGCCAAACGTGCGCGGGCTGCGCAAGCAAATCTGCCGACACGGTGAGGTTTCCACGATCGCCTTGCCGTCTCGTATTTCAAAATTATGGATCTGCGGCCCTTGATAACTGGCATAAAATTGTCCGTTCAAAAGCGCCTGCACAATGGCTTTGTGGGACAATTCCTCAGCCTTTACCATCACATATCCCATAAAATGATCAGGGGTTTGGCGAAAAGCCGCCCAGTGATAATCATCGGTGGCAAACAGCAAGGGGCGCTTACCCTTGTAGATAGCCTCATCCGCGATGTGCTCAGAAAAACCTGTGCCAAAGTCAAATTGGCACAAGCTGTTGAACACCTCCAAGCCGACCACGCCATCCAATCGGCAATAGGCTTCACTGCACATCTGCAACCAATACGGGTGTGCAACAAAGGCAAAGTTGCCGTTATTTTCCAGCATCGCTATCAAATCTTGCGCGCGATAGGCAGAATCTGAAGGAATACGGCCGCAGGGGAATTTGTTTTCTCCGGGTTTGCCGCTGCCGACGATATGATACCCCAAAGCTTCTTCGCCATAAGGGGCACAATCCAGCTCCGTGCCGGGCAAAAGCAAAAACGTCTCGTCGCTGTTTTCGGGCAAATGCGTGTAATACCAGTGATCGGTAATCGCCAAAAAATCATATCCTGCCGCACGGTATTCCTCTATGCGTTCTTCGGGCGTACCTGCACCGTCCGAGTTGGTTGAGTGGCAGTGGAGGTTGCCCTTGTAGAACTTTCCACCCTTGGGGAATCCCTGCTGATTCTGTACCATATCCCTTGCACCTCGCAAAATATGTTGTATCTCTGCCAAATGGCAAGGCAGATATCATAATACTAACGCATATTATAACATAAACCATGCAGTTTCTCAACCGTTTCAGAAAAAACTTGGTGTTTCTTTGTCATAACAAAAGGTCACCGATTTTATCGGTGACCTTTTGCCATTGCTTTTAAGATTAAAAGCCATAACTGCTTAGCATACTTTTAACAATAATGATGTATAAGATAATGAGTGCCGCTCCAATGGCAACACCGATCAGCGCACCCTTTTTCGCGGATTCCGCCAGTAACGGTTTGTTCTTTTCTTTACAAATCAGCCAAATAAGCAGTCCACCAATGGGAAAAAGAGCACTTAAGACCTTAACAGCCGTACTGGAGGTATCCTCTAAGCTGTTAAAATAGTCCTGCTTGTGTTGCGTACTGCACCCACAGTGTACGCAAACAACCGACTCATCTGCAATCTCTTTGCCACATTTTCTACAAAACATAACACAACCTCTTTCTATAATTTCATTAGGGCAACTTTATTATAGGACAAATAGTCCTAAATGTCAATAGGACATTTTGTCCTATTGTATGCTGATAGAGGGTGATATTATGAAACTCAGAATTCGAGACTTACGTGAAGACAATGATCTGAAACAAAAACAAATCGCGGATTATTTAATGTGTGACCAATCTTTATATTCCAAATATGAACGCTACGAACGGGATCTGCCACTCGAATATGCCGCAAAGCTGGCTGACTTTTACGGTGTGAGTGTGGACTATTTGCTGTATCGCACAAATATTAAGAAACCCTATCCCCCAAAGTAAGCCGAGTCAATAGTCCCGTCGCTTATTTTCCCCAATGAAAATCCCCACCGTTTGCTCGGTGGCGATTGATTGTTTTATAACGTCAGCAATTACTTGCTTTCTTTGATAGCAGCCTGTGGTGCTATCGGCAAAAGAGGGAATAATTAGCATTATATTTATTTTGGATTTTTTTCCATCTTTTTTAAATATGCATATTTCTTTTCGCTGAAATAGGGATACTTTCTTTTGAATATGAAATAGGTAATCAAAACGCCCAAAAAAGCAACTCCGCTTCCTATCCCTAAAGACATATTTTTTTGTTGGTTCATATCAAAATACTCATCTAGAGCTTCTGACTTTTCGTCAAACAACGAAAAATCATACTTGTTCATTTGCGCATTCAATTCAATCTGGGCTTGAATTTTATCGTATTTTTCTCTTGCTTTTTCTTCACTGATACTAGCTTCAACAAATAAACCTAATGCTATAAGAATACCTACAAAGACGACCAATACTAAGGATATGACATATTTTTTATATATTTTCCCCATATTGTTTTTTTGTTCTTCTGTCATTTCAGCAATCTGTTCTTGTAATATTCTTGTATCTTTCATATCTGTGCTCCCTACTTTAATTAAGCTTCTAAAAAACAACATATTGTGCAATACAATCCCCACCGATTGCTCGGTGGGGATAAATTGTTTTATAAAGTCAGCAATTATTTGCTTTCTTTGATAGCAGCCTGGGCGGCGGCGAGGCGAGCGATCGGCACGCGGAAAGGAGAGCAGGAGACATAGTCGAGACCGATCTTGTGGCAGAATTCCACAGACAC
>JAZSHG010000111.1:0-3651 GCA_045533135.1 Acutalibacteraceae bacterium | reverse complement strand
ATCGATCACCTGAAAATAGGTGACCGATTCTATATTCATGTGTTAAACGAGGTTCTGGAATATAAAATCGACGATGTGTCAGTTGTAGAACCCGACGAAGTGTCAAGGCTTAACGTGATCAGCGGTAAGGATTGCGTAACGCTTGTCACTTGTACACCTTATGGCGTTAACTCGCACCGCCTTTTGGTGCGCGGTGTGCGAGTGACCGGGAATGACCTTTCTGCCAAAGATGACAGTGTCACCAATGAACTTCTGAATGTCGATATGGAATATCTGCTGACATTCTCTTTGATAGGATTGTGTGTCCTGTTCTTTGCGATAAAAAAACTGCGGGATATCCGCAAAAGAAAAAAGTCAACCACAAACAAAGGCGGCGAACAAGCGGATGAAAGCAACTCTTAAAACTATCTTTATCACGCTGTTGGTGATCGTGTTGATGGTCAGTTTGACGGTGCCGTGCGTGGCAGATGATAAACATGGCACCATTACCGTCAAACTCGAAGACAAAGAGAAAAACAAAATAGACGGCACGACCGTGTATATTTGCCAAATTGCCAGCTTGAATGCAGTTGGCTATTACCCCACGGCGGCGTTTGAAACGTCGGGAATTTCTATTTCGGGCATCATCAACAACCCTGACGCAACGGTAGCCCGGTCAATTGCAGAGTATGCGGTTGAAAATAACGTTGAGACGGTTTCACAGATGTCAGAGAAAGGCGAGGCAGCTTTTACCGACTTGCCGCTGGGTATCTGGCTCGTATATTGCGACGAAAGCAGCAAATATACGTTTAACCCCTATATCGTGTTTTTGCCGTTTGAATCAGGCGGGAAAGCCTATTATGAGGTGACGTCTACTCCCAAGGTGGAGGATAGTAAACCCGATGAAATGAATGTCTATGTGTTCAAAAAATGGGACGACAAAGATAATGCCGCGAAAAAACGCCCCGATTCGATTACGGTGGAATTGTTAAACGGAAACACCGTGATGGCGTCGGCAGAGCTGAACGAGACAAACGGCTGGTCGTATATGTTCTTGGGTGTCAAAAAAGACGGTGCCTATTCCGTCCGCGAGAAAAGCGTTATTGATTATAAAGCAAGCTATGGTGGCGATGCGATAAACGGATTCGTGATCACCAATACCTACGCAGGCGAAAAACTACCCGATACGGGTCAGCATTGGTGGCCGCTTGTGGTTATCGCGATTGCGGGTGTTTGCTTTGTTTTGCTCGGTATCTTTGAAATAGGAGTAAAGAAAAATGGCAAGAAGAAATAAAGGCGTCGTTTTTCTTTCTCTCGGTTTTTTACTGCTGCTGATCGCGAGCGGCTGGTATATTTTTAATACAGTCGAAGATGAAAATGCCGGAAAACAGGCGGCAGAAATTTTGAGCAAGTTTGAAACCTTGCCAAGTACCGTGCCGAGTAACCCCGATGAGATGGAAACGGTTGAACCTGTCATCAAAGTCGACGGCGATGCCTTTTGTGGAAAGGTGGTCATCGAGAAGGTCGACATCGAGTTGCCGATATATGACGAATGGAATTATGAGCGGTTAAAATCGGCACCTTGCCGCTATATGGGGCATATCGCTACCAACGATATGATCATTGCCGGTCACAATTACAGAAGCCATTTCAGAAATCTGAAATATGTAAAAGTCGGCGACAAAGTCACCTTTATAGACGTATACGGTATCGCGCACAATTATGAAGTTTGCGAAACGGTGATATTGGACGGCACTGCCGTTTCGGATATGCACGCAGGCGGATGGGACTTCACCTTGTTCACCTGTACCAAAGGCGGCGAGCAACGCGTCACTGTGAGATGCAAACGAAAAACGGAATAATTAAACAATAAACAGCACCCCGCAAGATTGCAGAGTGCTGTTTTGTGTACCCCCGACGCATAATACCCGATCTCACCTCATATATCTGTAAAGAACACAGAAATATGGGGTGATGGGATGAACAGTGCCGTTGAGGAACGCGCCGTGGAACTGGGCGAATATATCTTGGAACACAAAGCAACCGTGCGGTTAGCGGCCAAAAAGTTTCATATTAGTAAGAGTACGGTACATAAAGACGTGACCGGTCGTCTGCGTGAACTGAATCCCCAGTTGTACGATCAAGTGCGTGAGATCTTGGCGGTCAACAAAGCGCAACGGCACATACGGGGTGGGCAAGCGACCAAGGAAAAATATAAACGTAGCAGATAACAAAAAAGCAAGCCGACAAAATGTCGGCTTCCTTTTTTGATTATTTTAATGTGACCACGGTGACGCCCGATTCGCCTTCGCCGTAAACGCCAAGGCGGAAGGATTTGACCGAAGGGTGTGCTTTGAGATGCGCATGAATAGCGGCACGAAGTGCGCCTGTTCCTTTGCCGTGGATAACCGTGACGGTTTCCAAACCGGCCATCACCGCTTCATCGAGAAAGCTGTCGGTTTCCATAATGCCCTCATCGGCGGTCATACCGCGCAGATCGAGCTCAGTTTTGGCATTGCGCATCGCACGGGATTCCAATCCCAGCCGCATAGACGGCGATTTTTGCCCCTTTTGTGCGGTGCGTCCTTGGCTGTCGAGCAACCGCAGGTTGATAAGCGGCACACGCGTACGGATGATACCGGCTTGCACCTCAACTTGACCGCTTTTGTCGGCAACTTTGGTGACAACGCCTTTTTTATCGATATCCACGATCAGCACATCGTCGCCAACTTTGAGTGGACGGGGGAGGGTGTACCCCTCCTGGCGACGCTTGGTAACAGGGTCAATAGCCTCTTCAACCTCGCGCAAGCGAGAGCGCAGTTGACTTTTGGCAGCCTGTGTACGTGCGGAAAAGTCTGCCGCCTCTTTTTGCCGCCGCAATTCATCCAATTCTCCAAGTAATCGCTCTGCCTCGGTGCGCGCTCTATCTACCAATCGCTTGGCTTGGGCGCGCGCCTCGTCCAGTATCTTTTCCTGTGCTTTATCAGTAGCCTCACGTTTGGCTTTTGCCTGCTCATTTTGCCGTTTGGCGGCATCAGCGGCGGCACGCGCCTCATTAAGCTCGCGTTCCAAGGCTTGACGGCGCTCGTCGAGCTGTACCACTGTATTTTCCCAACGGCGATTTTCGCCCGAAACCAGTCCTTCTGCCTGTGTAACGATCGCCTCGTCAAGCCCCAAACGGCGCGTGATAGCAAAAGCGTTAGAACGTCCGGGGACACCGATAAGTAGGCGATAGGTAGGACGCAAGGTCGCCACATCAAACTCGCAACTGCCGTTTTCTACGCCGACGGTGTCAATGGCATAGGCTTTGAGCTCGGCATAGTGCGTAGTAGAAGCCACACGCGCGCCCTTGCGGCGCAGTTCCTCCAAAATGGCCACAGCCAGCGCCGCACCTTCGACAGGGTCGGTGCCTGCGCCTAATTCGTCCACCAGTACCAAACTGCGCTCATCGCTCTCGCCAAGAATACGGATGAGGTTGGTCATATGCGCAGAAAAGGTGGATAGCGACTGCTCGATCGATTGCTCGTCACCGATATCTGCCAAAATATGGTCAAACACAGACAGTGTGCTACCGTCGCTGACAGGGGGCATCAGGCCACACATAGCCATCAGCGACAGCAGTCCCAAGGTTTTAAGAGTGACCGTTTTGCCGCCCGTGTTGGGGCCGGTGAT
>JAZSHG010000215.1:0-5075 GCA_045533135.1 Acutalibacteraceae bacterium | reverse complement strand
TGCTACCGTCGCTGACAGGGGGCATCAGGCCACACATAGCCATCAGCGACAGCAGTCCCAAGGTTTTAAGAGTGACCGTTTTGCCGCCCGTGTTGGGGCCGGTGATGACCAGCGTATCAAAAGAGCCGCCCAGTTCCACGTCGATGGGGACGACCTTTTGTGCATCGATAAGCGGATGACGTGCCCCTTTGAGTAAGATGTGACCGGTATCGTTAAGCTGTGGGCGCACCGACTTCATACGGTACGCCAGCCGCGCTTTCGCAAATATCAGGTTTAGCTCCACCGCCAAGTGGTAATCGGCGGCAACAGCATCGGCAAAACGCCCGACTTCATCGGACAATTCACTGATAATGCGGTCAATTTCTGCCGCCTCCTTGGCGTCCAGCACTTTCAGCTCGTTGTTAGCCTCCACCGAGCCCATCGGCTCGATAAAAACTGTCGCACCCGAAGCGGAGGTATCGTGGACCAGACCCGAAACCTCGTGGCGGTGCTCCACCTTGACAGGCACAACGAAACGCCCGTCGCGGATGGTGACGATAGGCTCTTGCAAGAATTTTTGATAGGTGGCGGACTTGACCATACGGTCAAGCTGTTCACGGATACGGGCGGATGCCGCACGCTTTTTGCGGCGAATATCCGCCAAAGCGGGGGAGGCGTTGTCTGCCAAATCTTCCTCCGACACGATGGTGGTGAAAATACGCTCCTCCAAATATTTGTTGGGATTGAGCGCACAGAAGCGGTCGTCCAGCACCGTCTGCATACCCGCACAATGGGCGTGCCACTCGGAAAGTGAGCGAATCACGCGCAAGGTCTCACCGATATCCAACAGCTCGCGCAGGGATAACGCCGCACCTGCGGCAGCACGCCGCAAGGCATTGACGGTGTTTTTGAGCGCGCCGAAAGAGGGCGAGCCGAACCCTGCCATCAACTGATAGGCAGCATCGGTTTCGTCCATTAAACGGGTGGCTTCCTGCAAATAGGGGACAGGGGAAAGCGCACGCGCCGCCAAAGCCGCATCCGCACAGGTGGTTTCCTGTGCGAGCAGCTCCAACACCTTATCCAGTTCCAAAGCTTTCCAGTCGCGATTCATAAGGTCTCCTTAAAGAGAAAATCAGGCGTCAAAAGCCGCCAAAGAATGATAAAAATCCAGCGTCTTAAAGCCGCGCCCAAGCTGATAGAGCAAAAACTGTTCACTCACCTTGGCCAGCGTGGCAAGGCTCTCCACCGACAGCGTGAAACGGTAGGCGCGCTGAGGGGAAGCGGCTTGGATATGCCGCAAAGCCGCCAAAACGCCTGCGTGCAGAGCCACGGAATTGGGGAGCCTGCCGCAGTTTTCACATTGCAAAACACCCTCTTCGGGCGAAAAATACAGGGTTTGCGCCGCGCTTGTCCCACAATGATGACAAGCCGACAGGTCGGGAGCATAACCGCCCAACAGCAATAGGCGTTGCTCGGTCACGCACTTGACCAACAGCGGTGACAGCTCGTCTCCATTCAGATAATGCAGTCCCAAGAGCATTTGGCGGAGCATCTCTTCTGCGGATTCCTCGCGCGGTGCCAAAACACCGCACAACTCGCAAAAATACTGCGCCAGCGCTAGCTTTTCAATGTCCTTGTGCAGATCAAAAAAGCTGTGAAGTGGCTCGACTTCACCGATTATGTAATAGTTGCCGCGCCCTTGGTGCAAGGTGTACCGCCCATAGGATAAAAGCCGTGTCACACCGGCGTTGCGGCTGGATATTTTTTGTGTGCCGCGAGCGGTTGCCTGCACCAGCCCGGCATCTTTGGTAAGCAGGGACACAAAGCGGTCAGCTTCCCCCAGATTGTTGTTCTCGCGGACGATCAGTCCCTCGGTTTTCAGTTCCAGAGGTCGTTCCCTCCTTGGCAGGCGGTGTCACCGCGCCGCAATAGTTGAGATAGTCGGCAATTTTGCCGGTCGCCGCAAACCGTTCCCAAAGCTGTTCCTTGTCCATTCCGCTCGCCTCCTGCACATAGTGTGCGCAAGTGTTATAGGAAACGGTTTGGAAACCGTCTGCGGTAGGAATTGGTATTGTCAGGCTTTGCGTGAAATAACAGCACCGTTCTCGATGAGAATGGTCTGCAATGTGTTGATATCAACGTCACGTGTGTTGCCGTTACCCTTAACCGCCAAAGCGGCGGCGGTACCTGCGGCCTGCCCCGTGATAAAGCAGCCGGGCATCACACGCACAGAGGAGTGCATAGAGCGCTCGGCCGAGATGCAACGCCCTGCTGTAAGCAGGTTGTCAAAATTCTTGACCAAAAGTGAGCGATAGGGGATGCCATAGTTCTCGCCCGACTTATAGCGCAGGGTATCATATTTGGTTTTAAATTCCTGATAGCCTGCGGCGGTGTTTTGGCTTGAATGGATATCGACGGGATAGGCATATCTGCCGATCTCATCGTCAAAAACGGCACGGCTCAAAAAGTCTTCGAGATTGAGCACATAATCGCCCTCGATGCGGCGGGTTTCGCGCACACCAATCATGGCAGCGCTGATGATGGGCTCGGATTTCTCATAGCCTGTGAGATAGTTTTGGTAGTAGTTGCGGTATTCCAAGAGCTGTTTTCTGCCTTCGATCATACCGCGTGTCAAAGAGTCGTATTTTGTGCCGTCAATATCATAAATATGCCCTGCATTAGACCCGCCCATGGTGTTGCTGAGAATCCACATACCCGGCAGGTGCCGATCTTCGTTGGTGAAAACCTTATCCGCAAAGGCGTCGTTAAGACGGCGAGTGTCGGGCTTTTCTACATTGTCCCAGTCGATGTCATTCCACAGTGCGCAAAGCGTGGCCGCCATCATATCGCCGTTTTCATCACCTTTTTGAAAGGCGGCACCGGCCATAGCCGCTACATCGCCGTCACCTGTGCAATCTATAAAGGTCTTTGCCTTTACAGCAAACGTTTCTCCTTTGGCTGTGCAGATGACATATTGGATATGCCCATTTTCGGCGACAACATCGGAAACCTGCGTAAAAAAGGCAAATTTCACGCCTGCTTCGGTGATCATTTCGTCATAGCAGAGCTTGAGTGTTTCCACAGGGATGCTGTTGGGACAATACGGCTTGTATGTGTCGGGGCAGTTGGCTTGAATATAGTCGCAAACCTGCTTGCCGATATTGCCCGCAAGAAAACTCACACCGTCGGTAAACTGCATAAAAGCAGGTACCAGCGAGTGAACAGCCGCACCGCCGAAAGCGCCGAAAGCCTCGGCCAAAAAGACCGAGGCGCCGTTTTGGGCGGCAGAAACAGCGGCGGCAACGCCTGCAGGACCACCACCCGCTACGAAAACATCAACATCATATTTGACACAGATTTCTTTACTGTACTGTATAAGCATGTGCCTTTACTCCTTGCAATTAGATTTTATAACCGATGGAGCCCAAGAATCCCTGGCGGTTGCGCCAGTCTTCCTTCACCTTGACCCAGCATTGCAGGTTAACTTTGGTGTTAAAAAGCTTTTCCATACCTGTGCGTGCATCGGTGGCAATCTGTTTGAGTGTTGCGCCGCGCTTGCCGATAACAATGCCCTTGTGGCTCTCGCGCTCGCAGTAAATGTAGGCGTCAATATCCATAATGCTGCCCTTATCGGTTTGCCGCTCCTGCATATTCTCTATGACAACGGCGATGCCATGGGGAATCTCCTGGCGTAGCAACAACAGCATCTGCTCGCGGATAAGTTCCGCCGCCAACACGCGTTCGGGCTGATCACTGACCATATCATCGGGGAAGAAGTGAGGACTTTCAAAGGCAAAACCTTTAAGCGCGGCGATAACTTCGTCTACGCCTTCACCCGTGGTAGCGGAAGTGGGGATGATCGCCGCAAAATCATAGCGGTCTTTCCACGCCTCTATACAGGTCAGCAGTGCAGATTTATCAGTGAGCAGATCGATCTTGTTGATCACCAACACGGCAGGTAACTTTTCGTGCTTAAACCGCTCCAAAAGCTCCAGCTCGGTGTCGCGCGGCTCGTTCTGGCACTCCACCACCAACATACCGACGTCTACGCCCGAAACCGCCTCACCGATCGAGCGCACCATAAAATCGCCCAAACGGGTGCGCGGACGGTGATTGCCGGGGGTGTCCAAAAAGACGAGCTGTGTTTCAGCTTGTGTCAAAACGCCCATAATACGGGTGCGTGTGGTCTGAGGCTTGTCCGAAACGATAGCCACCTTTTGCCCGACGATGGCGTTGAGTAGGGAGGATTTTCCCACGTTCGGGCGGCCGACAATGGCAACAAATGCCGATAAAGACTGGGACATAGTAAACTCCTTTTCTGTCTGTATAAAAGCCTGCATCGAAACAATGCAGGCTTTTGCCATTATTCCATCACATAGCTTTCGCCGCGAGGAAGACCCACTTGCTTCATAACTGCTTCCTCACGCTCACGCATACGCACAGCGGACAAACCGCCATCAACATGATCATAACCCAAGAGATGCAACATGGAATGTACGGTCAAATAACCGACCTCGCGCTGTAAGGTGTGACCGAAGCGCTCTGCCTGGACGGCGGCCTGTTCGATCGAAATAACGATATCGCCCAACAGCTTGGCCCCTGTGGCAGGATTGATATCGTAGACACCATTTTCGCCCAGGGGGAAGGAGAGCACGTCGGTAGGCGCATCGACCTTGCGATGCTCGCGGTTGATGACGTGGATCTGCTCGTTGTCAACGATAGAGATATCCACCTCGGCAGAGCCGTCAAATTGTTCCAACTGCAGGACCGCGTGGCAACAGCGGCGCATCAGCAGACGGATACCGGTGGGGATCTTGACAGTTTTTTGCTTGTTGTCAATCACGACCTTGATTTTTACCATGATGGCTCGACCTCTTTCTTTCCTGATTTTTTTCGTGCTTGTCATAGGCCTCGATGATGCGTTGCACCAAGGGGTTTCGCACGACATCCTTGTTCGTGAAGGTGCAAATAGACACATCCTCCACGTTTTTTAAAATTTTTACGACTTCTTTAAGACCGCTTTTGGTGCGATCAGGCAGGTCGATTTGGGTGATATCACCCGTGACCACCATTTTTGAACGAAACCCTAAGCGTGT
>JAZSHG010000092.1:0-6765 GCA_045533135.1 Acutalibacteraceae bacterium | reverse complement strand
TGTGCATCTGATGATGGAATATCCCGATCGCCTCATCGACGCCTTTGCCGACGCCGGTGCGGATCTGATCAATTTTCATATTGAAAGTGCCGCCCCTGTTGCGGAAACGATCGCGCGCATTCGCGCCAAGGGCAAAAAGGTAGCGCTGACGATCAAACCCAAAACACCTGCCGAAGCGGTGTTTCCCTATCTGTCCCAGCTGGATATGGTGCTGGTGATGACGGTGGAGCCCGGATTTGGCGGTCAATCCTTCATGGCCGATATGCTTCCAAAAATCACTGCTATCCGCGAGGAGGCAGCGCGCATCGGACATCCCTTGGAGATCCAAGTGGACGGCGGCATCGGCGCCAAAACTGCCGCGCTGGTGGCAAAAGCGGGTGCTACGGTCGCTGTCGTGGGCAGTGCCCTGTTTAATGCCGAAGATCCCAAAGCGTTAGCTGAGTATGTTCACGCTTGTGAGCGGTCATAAGCTTGCCCTAATTTTGGCAAGGCATCCCCAATAACCAAAGCTTTGGCGTGTTCAGCCACAAAGGCGGCCGCGGTGTGCCCCTGTTTGTGGGAGACGGCAAAGGTGTCCAATAACTGCCGTGTGTGTTTGGAAAAGGTGATGGCAGGGTAGATGACCAAAAAGTATCCCTCGTCACTGCGATAAAGCGAACTGGCACACAGCTCGCGTGCGCGATGCGGCCACCGTTGCCAACTTTGGGCGAGTGAGAGCAGATGATCTTCGCTGGCTATGGTAAAAACGAGTGGCCCTGCCGCTCGCCGAATGCGCAAACTGCGGTGCGCAGTTTGCGGCGTGACCAATAACAGATAGCCGCCGTCAAGCGGTATGGCCTCTACCAACAGCCTGCCGGTGGTGCTAAATCCTGTGCGCTCTTTGGCTTTTGCCAGCAGACGCCGCAGTCCTTCTTGTAAATCAGCCTGCCCGTTTTGCAGGCTGACTATATCCAAACGGTGTTCCGCAACCTCTTGCTCCGAGAGCAGAATGCGCAAACAACCGTTACCTAAGCGTTCTATGTGCAAGTCCTTGCACCTCCCTAAAAATGAGGTAAAAAGCTCCCTGTTATCATAATAGTCATCGTACAAGCGGTTCGCAAGCGGATTTTTGTTGCCAGTTTGCCCGAAAATTACCACGCCTGCGAGGAAAGGAGTGAAGGTGATGCGTTTATTCACCCACGGTGTCACATTGCCTGATCAACGTGGCCGTATACTTACGCGCGGCATTGAATCGTTGCCTGTTGCGGAAAAACTCTATATCTCCCTGCCCGAAAAGCTGCTGGAGCAGGTGGGCCCCGGAAAAGCCATACGGCGCGGTCAACGGCTATGGGAAAATGAATTCCACCTGCCGGTGTATAGCCCTGTCAATGGATGCGTCGAGGAAGTGGTGCATCAAAATCACCCCCTGTTTGGCGAAGGACACTATATCGCCGTTTCGGTGAACAAAACAGACAAAAAGCCGATAGCTCTGCCGGCAGACACCGCGTATGACGATCTGGCGGCGGTGGCGCGCGCGGCCGCCATTATTGATGAAACGGACGGTGTACCGCTGTTTGCCAAATTGCGCAGCTTGCGCAAAGCAGGCGGCACAGTGGTGGCAGATGCGACGGCGGCTGATCCCCATACGGCGGCGGCACTGGGCGTGATCTTGGAAGATCCTGCGTGCGTGTTGCGTGGATTGGCATTGACCGCCGCCTATATCGGCGCCGAAAAATATGGTGTTGCCGCGTCGCGCCGCATGTTGCCGCGTGCGACCAAGAAAGCCCTGCACGGACATCTGTTTATTCTCAGCCGTAAATATCCTGTCGATGTGACGGCCGCTTCGCGTAAAAAGCCGGCTACCGTTGTGGGTGTACAAGCTATGGCGGCATTGGCAAAAGCTATGGATGAGCACGTGCTGACCGACACCTGCGTGGTGACCGTCAACGGCACTGCCGCAGACCGTCCGCGCAACTGGCGCGTGGTCGTGGGAACGCCGCTTACAACACTGCTGGCCGCTTCTCAAGCCGCAGAAGCCGATTTTTTGGTGATGGGCGATGCGCTAACAGGCGTACTGTGCGAGGACGCCCAAACACCTGTGTTTGCCGGCGTTACCTGTTTGCTGGCTATGCAAGCAATGCCCACACGCCCGGCACAGCCTTGCACAGGCTGCGGCGAATGTATCCGTGTGTGCCACAAAAGGCTGGTTCCCTGTGAGATCGCGCGCTTATTGGAGAATATGCAGTATGAACAGCTTCCTATGCTCAATCCGCAACGCTGTGACGGCTGTGGCGCCTGTTCGTATGTTTGCCCTGCCGTCAGAGAGGTGACGGCGGCTGTCTTGGAAGCCCGTGAGGTGCAAGGCACTATCTTTATGGATGTGGAGGGTGAATGATGGAACGACAAGCACCGTTTATTCGCGGTGAAGACCGCATCGCCCACCGCAACCGCGATCTGTTGATCGCTCTTTTGCCTGTGCTGGTGATGCCCACCCTGTTTTATGGATGGCGCCCGGTTTTGCTTGTGCTGGCAGGTATGATAACCGCGATGGCCTGCGAATGCCTCGGATGCCTGCTGATGCGTCGCCGCATCAGCGTGCTGGACGGCTATGCCGCCGCATCAGGCGCCTTGGTTGGCGCCATGATGTCGCCATTGGCACCGATGTGGATGCCTATGGTGGGCGCCGCATTTGCGATTTTGGTGGTCAAATTCCCCTTTGGCGGTCAAGGTCACTACCTCTTTTCTCCTGCGGCGGCGGCTGTGGCATTGCTCACGCAATGTTGGCCGCACCATATGTTCACCTATCCGGCGTTGCACACAAATCTGCCGCTTGACTGGGTGGTGCCGATGGAGGGTATCGTTACCGCCACCTCGCCGGCAGGACAGCTCGCTTCGGGCAACTATGTTATGTATAGCGGTGTGGATCTGCTCACCGGTATGATTCCCGGCCCTGTTGCAACAACAGGCCTGCTGGTGTTGGCGGCCGCCGCGCTATATCTGTTTGTGCGGCACAGCACCTTCCCTCTGGTAACAGGTCCGTACATCCTCACCTGTGCCGCCCTGGCGGCACTGTTTCCGCGTGTGCCGGGTGCTTGGTATGTGTCGGTGATCAATGAGCTGAGTGCAGGCTATCTGTTGTTTGCAGGTTTGTTTTTGCTCAACAGCTGTATTACACCTCGTTCACGAACAGGCCGCGCGGTCTATGGTGTGATGGCAGGCTGTCTGGTGATGCTGTTGCGTCACGTGGGGCAGTTTGAAGAGGGCACTTGCTTTGCTGTGTTGCTGGTGAACATCTTTGCTCCCAGACTGGATCATGTTTGTTGGCGCGTGCGCGCTTTTGCGCGGCGCTTGTGGGAACGGAAAGGGGTGCATGCTGAATGAGAACCAACTGGATCAGCCGCGAAGAAAACCCGTTTTTCGCCTCTTTTTTGTCACGCAATATCGTGTTGGTGCAGGCTGTGGGCATTTGCCCCATCATTATGGCAGGCACTACATTGCAAAACGGCGTTGCGCTTACCGCCTGTACACTGGCGGTGTTGGTGCCCGTCAGCCTGATCATGTCACTGGTGGGTGAAAAACTGTCCCCGTGGATGCGTCCCCCTCTCTACACCGTGCTGGCGATGGGACTTATGGTGCTGTCGGCGTGGGTGCTGGAAACCTATGTGTCGGCAGAGCT
The DNA here is from genome assembly GCA_045533135.1 of Acutalibacteraceae bacterium. GTDB lineage: Bacteria > Bacillota > Clostridia > Oscillospirales > Acutalibacteraceae > HGM12789. The sequence goes on along the minus strand of JAZSHG010000092.1, from coordinate 3,110 downwards.
GTATGCCAAGCTGTACGTTTTCTTGCCTCTAATGGCGGTAAACACCCTGTTTACGTATCGCGCAGGCGGATATTCTGTCCAGCACTCGCCACTTTTGGCATTGCTGGACGCACTCGGCTCCGGCCTGGGCTTTGGCATTGTCATCTGCGCTGTGTCTGCCTTGCGTGAGATTCTGGCACAAGGAACGCTGTGGGGCCAGCCTGTCGAAGTGGCATTTCGCTTTTCTGCCGCCGCACTGCCTGCGGTCGGCTTTATGATGCTTGCGTTTATGGCGGCCGCTTTGCAGTGGTTAAAAGCAGCTCTTTCCCGTTTAGCTGATAAGCAAAGGGGGCAGAACCATGTCTGATTTCTTCTTGTATCTGATCGCGCTGGCAACGGTACAGAACATCGTGCTGTCCACAGGTATCGGTGCATCGGTGATGTTGCGCATGAGCCGCCAGCCCAAGGATATTCCCCTGTATTGCGGTCTGCTCTGCGGCTTTTCAGTGGTGGATATGTTGCTGGTTTATCCGATCCGCCGTTATTTGCTGCCCAACGAGTTTATCACCAATCTGCTCAGCCCTGCTATCGTGGTGCTGATCGTGATTTTTGTCTACCTTTTGGTGGTCACTTTCTTAAAACGTCTGGTACCGCGCGTGCTTTCTCGCATTCAGCGCATACTTTCGCTCGCGGCGTTCAATAATGTACTCATAGGCGTGCTGATGTTTACCGAGTTTAGCTTCAACACCTCTCTGTGGGGTGCGCTGGGCGCGGCCATCGGTGCGGCACTGGGCTTTTTCTTGCTCTCGCGCTTGGTGGAGGAGTCTCTCCGCCGTCTTGACAATCCGGAAATGCCCACAGCATTCAAGGGCTTCCCGATTGCGCTTTTGTATTTGGGCCTGTTAGCCTTGGCGTTTTCGGGCTTCAAACCGGCAATCACCCTGTTTTGATCGTATACAGCCGTCTTTGACGGCGGATGGAGGAATGCCTTATGGCTATGAAATTGCGTCGCTCCCACTCGCGTTCACGGCGGATGTTCCACAAAAAATCGGTGTGGCCGCGTGTGCTGGGATGGATATTGCTGGTGACTGTTTGTGCGGCCGCCGGTATTGGCGTGGTGCATTGGTCGGAAAACACAGCTACTACCACCAGCACAACAGCGCCTTTGGGCAGTACCGGCGACGTGACTCCTTCCACTACGTCCCCGACGACCGCCCCCACACAACCGCCGTCGCCAACGGTGGAAAAGATGGCGTTTGTCTCACTTTCGTCTTTGCGCAACGCAACAACGCGCCCAACGATGCTCGCAGATCTGCGCAAAAGCGGTTATACGGCGGTGCTATTTGATCTGAAAGACGAAAACGGCGTGTTGCACTATGCTTTTTCCGGCACGCTTGCGAAAAAGGGCAGAGCCATCGCAGATACGGCGCTCACCCAAGATGAGCTGACCGCCATCATCCAAGATTGCCATACAGCCGATTTGGAACCGGTTGCGCGTCTTTTTGCCTTCAAGGATAAAACCGCCACCTCCAAGCTCAAAAACGGCCGTATCAACTGGTCGGGCGATAAGGTAACGCTGTGGCTCGATGCCGCCGCGAGCAAAGGTGGTAAATCGTGGCTCAACCCTTATGCGGAAGAAGCACAAAGCTATATCACAGAGCTGGCGACCGAGCTGACCGAGGTGGGTTTTGAAACACTGGTGCTCGACGGCGTGCAATTCCCCCGAAAAACCTTTGAAGCCTATTTTGGCACCAAAGAACAGACCGCCGAGAGCTACCTGGAAGTGCTTTCTCGCTTTGTGAAAACACTCAACACCCACTTGGCCGACACGCGGTTGCTGGTGGCGGCAGATTGGGATGCTGTTGTGGGAACGGATACGGCCGTCTATGGCGGCAATCCGCTGTCCTTCGGCGCTGATGGTGTCTGCCCGATTTTGACGGCAGACACATCCAAAAGTGCCAAACAGATCAAGACCGAGTGGGAGCAGATGTTGACACGGTTGGAATTCTTTGAAGGACAAAAGCCCACCGTGATCCCCTGGGTGCCCACTGCATTGGCCACGGCACTTCCCAAGAATATACCGTTGGTGTTACCCCATTCGTGAAAATATCTAAAAAGTACTGCTTCACCTTGGTAAACTTTGGGTTGCACTTTGCCGCAAAACAAGCTATAATGTGCCTGTAAGCGGCAAAACCCCTGTTATTTTGAAAGGAGACGATACTTATGGCGGATACCACTATCCACAACTTTGACCTCAAAAAACTGATCGCGTTCGCAGAGACCGCCAAGGGCGAGATGTTCCTCAAAACGCCCGAAGGTGACGTGCTCAACTTGAAAAGCCGATTGACACAGCTGTTGGCGTTGTCCAGCGTGATGGATCAGAGCAGTATCTCTGAAGCCACTGTCATCTGCAAAGACCCCGAGGATGAGAGCCGCTTGTTCCGTATGAACTTATACGGAAGGGAATAATCCGCGGGGATTATACCGAAAGTAAAAGCCGTTCCGAAGTTATCGGAACGGCTTTTTTTATGTGCTTTAATAGGTGATCAGCCCCAACCGTCGAGCCCGCTTTGTTGCAGAGCGTTGAGAAATTTGTCGGTGAGCGGCCCATATTCTTGCGACAATGTCGCCAACTGCTCCTGCGTGCGCTTTCTTTGCGTGATACCGTCAACAGGGCAACCGGAAGCCACTGTGGGCAATCCCTCCTGTCGTACTGCGGCGGCGATGCTTTTTTCGTCCGCAAAAACCAGGGGGCGAATCAGTGTCAGCGCGCGCCTGTCGAGATAGGACTTGGGTGCGAAGCAGCCCAGTCGTCCGCCGGCCATCAGATTCATCCACAGCGTCGCGGCCGCGTCATCTTTGTGATGCCCCAACGCCACCACATTGCAGTTAGCTTCCACGGCGGCTTTGTGCAATGCACCGCGCCGCATACGGGCGCACAAGCTACAGGGATTTGGCTCGCGCCGCTCCTCAAACACCACTTCATACAGGCGTGTGCGTTTACAGATAAAGGGCACATCCAACTGCTCGCACAGCGCGGCAATGCTCGTAAAATCGTTTTCTTTGCCGTTAAAACACGGGTCCAGCGTGATGGCAACAAGAGAGAAGGGGACGGGATAAAACGCGCGCAA
>JAZSHG010000075.1:0-2077 GCA_045533135.1 Acutalibacteraceae bacterium | reverse complement strand
AGCGGTATTATGGAGTGGGTGCTGTTAAAGATGCCCGAAGTGACCGTGACCGCTGTTTGTGATACATACGAGGATCGCGCGCAAAAGGCTGCCGAAGTTGTGAAAGAAAAGGGCGGCAACACCCCACTTGTGACCACGGATTATATGGACGTTGTCACCAGCGACAACGTGGATGCCGTGGTGATCCTGACGGCGTGGGAATCGCATGTTTCTATTGCATTGGCAGCGATGCGCAACAAAAAAGCGGTCGCGTTGGAGGTTGGCGGTGCCTATACCATTAGAGAGTGTTGGGAACTCGTGAACACCTATGAGGAAACCAAAACGCCCTTTATGTTTATGGAAAACTGCTGCTTTGGCAGACGCGAGATGATGGCGCTTCATATGGCGCAGCTCGGTGTTTTGGGTGAGATCGTTCACTGTTCCGGCTCCTATGCGCACGATCTTCGCCAGGAGATTTCCTTCGGCCGCGAAAATCGTCATTACCGCTTGCGCAATTATCTCAACCGCAACTGCGAGAATTATCCGACGCATGATCTCGGCCCCATTGCCAAGGTGCTGAATATCAATCACGGTAACCGCATTTTGTCGATCACCTCCACCGCTTCCAAAGCGGCAGGACTCAAAGAGTATATCAAAACCAATAAACCTGCTGACGATGCACTGCAAGACGCTACGTTTAAGCAAGGGGATGTTGTTACAACGGTGCTTACCTGCGCCGGCGGTGAAACGATCGTGTTGACGTTGGATACTACCCTGCCGCGCTATTACAGCCGCGGATTTACGGTGCGTGGCACCAAGGGTATGTACGAGGAAGTGACAGATTCGGTGTTTTTGGATACGCCTGAGGACAGAGAAAAGGATTTTACCTGGCGCGCTAACTGTGTCGGCAACGCGGCGTCTTATGAGAAAGTGTATGATCACCCCGTCTGGAAACGCTACATAGAAGAAGGTGTGCAAGGCTCGCATGACGGTATGGACTGGCTGGAGTTTCAGGCGTTTTTTCACTGCTTGCGCGAGGGCGAGCCGATGCCTATTGACGTATATGACGCGGCAACGTGGATGGCGGTGACAGCTCTCTCTGAGCAATCGATATGCAACGGCTCTGCCCCCGTATCCATGCCCGATTTTACCCGTGGTCAATGGCTGATGGAGTGAGAAATAAACAAGGGATATCGCTTTTCTTTGCGATATCCCTTTTTATTTGCTATTATGCAAAAAGTGTGGTATACTGTTAACAATGATCGTGAAAGGCGGCGAAAACGGTGGCAAAATATGATTATCTGATAGTGGGAGCAGGACTTTACGGTGCTGTATTTGCCCGACAGGCCACAGATGCAGGCAAAAAAGTGCTGGTTATTGAAAAGCGCCCCCACATTGCAGGCAATGTCTACACCAAAGAGGTGGAGGGCATCCATGTGCACGTGTATGGCGCGCATATTTTCCATACCACCCGTCAAGCGGTATGGGAGTACGTCAACCGCTTTGCACGCTTCAACCATTTTGTCAACGCACCCGTGGCAAACTATCACGGCGAACTGTATTCGCTTCCCTTTAATATGTACACCTTCAATAAGATGTGGGGTGTGACTACGCCGCAGGAAGCCGCCGACAAGTTGGCGGAGCAACGCAGTGCTGCACCTGCCGGTGAGCCGCAAAACCTGGAAGAGCAGGCGTTACAGCTTGTGGGACGTGATATATATGAGAAATTGGTGCGCGGTTATACTGAAAAGCAGTGGGGACGCCCTTGTACAGAATTGCCTGCGTTTATCATTCGCCGTCTGCCACTGCGACTGACCTTTGATAACAACTATTTCAACGCCCCCTATCAAGGTATTCCCGAGGGTGGTTACACCCGTATGGTGGAAAACATGCTCGACGGCATTGAACTACGGCTTAACACGGACTATCTTGCCGACCGTGAACAATGGGACGCACTGGCTGATCGCGTGGTGTACACAGGTCCTATCGACGCTTTCTTTGATTATCGTTTGGGTACTCTGCAATATCGCAGCGTGCGGTTTGAAACCGAAATGTTGGATATCCCAAACTTCCAGGGAAACGCCGCCGTCAACTATAC
>JAZSHG010000146.1:0-3282 GCA_045533135.1 Acutalibacteraceae bacterium | reverse complement strand
CGAATATCGATTCGGGCTTGATACCTTCACCACCAATGCGGTTATGTCGGCGGATAATGTGCTGGCGCTGTTTATGTTGCCGCTGTTTGGTGCATTGTCCGACCGCACACACACGCGGCTCGGCAAGCGTACGCCCTATGTGCTGTTCGGCACGATAGCGGCGGTCGCGCTGATGGGCATTTTGGCACTGTTCACCGCCAAAAACAACTTTGTCGGCTTCTTCATCACCCTAATGGCACTGCTGTTGGTGATGAGCACCTATCGCTCTCCTGCTGTTGCCTATATGCCCGACGTCACCCCAAAGGCATTGCGTTCCAAAGGCAATGCCATCATCAATTTGGTCGGTTACTTGGGCGGCATTTTCGCCACCGTTATGATGATGATCCTGTTGCGCAGTGAAAAGGCCGCAGACGGCAGCAGTGCCTATGTGGAGAGCCAATCCTTCACCCCCATCTTTTTGGTCATTGCGGCATTTATGCTGGTGGCGGTGCTGGTGATGGTATTCACTATACGCGAAAACAAGGTAGTTGCCGCCGCTCGTGAAGAAATGAAGAATGACGAGCCCGACGTGGTCACCGCAAGCGATGCCAAATTGCCGCGCGATGTGCGCCGCAGTCTGATTTTTATTTTGCTGTCGGTATTTTTATGGTACACCGCGTACAATGCTGTTACCACCGCTTTTTCGCGCTATTGCGTAGAGATGTGGAAGGTAGACCTGTCCGCTTCTTCGGGTTATCTGCTCACCGCCACCATTGTGGCGATCGCCGCTTTTGTACCGCTTGGCTGGCTTTCGGGCAAGCTGGGACGCAAAAAGACCATTCTCATAGGTGTGGTGCTGATGACCGCTTGCTATGCGTCGGCACTGTTGGTGCACAAGCCGTCGGCCATTATGTTTGTGCTGTTCGGCCTGGTTGGCGTCGGCTGGGCGGCTATCAACATCAACTCCTTCCCCATGGTGGTGGAGATGAGCCGCAGTGGCGATGTCGGGCGCTATACAGGTTATTACTACGCCTTCTCGATGGCGGCACAGGTGACAACACCTCTGCTTTCCGGCTGGTTTATTGACAAGTTAGGCTACCAGATTCTGTTTCCCTACGCCGTTTTGTTTTCCGCATTGGCGTTTGTAACCATGCTGTTTGTTCGCCACGGCGATTCCAAGGATACCCAAAAAGCTTCCTTGCTTGAAAACTTTGACGCAGGAGATTAAGATTTATGTTCAAATGGATCTTGGCAGGCTCTGCCCTGCCGATTTTGGGCGGCTTGTGGCTGTGGATGGTCGCGCCCGGCCGTCGGCCTCACCCCGACACGGAAGCTTTTGATGGCCTTTTGGTGGCGCACCGCGGCTTGCACGATGCCGAAAAAGGCATCCCCGAAAACTCATTGGCCGCATACAAGGCGGCAGTAGACAAGGGATATGGCATTGAAATTGACCTCCACCTGACCGCCGATGGGCGCGTGGTGAGCTTTCACGACGGCGACTTAAAACGCGTCTGCGGCGTGGACAAAAAGCCTGAGGCACTCACGCTGGCGGAATTAAAAGAGTTGCGACTGCTCGGCACAGACTACACCATTCCCACACTGGAAGAGGTGCTGGAAACGGTGGGCGGCAAGGTGCCACTGCTCATTGAGTTTAAGAGTGTCGGCGGCAATGACGCCGCACTTTGTGCCGCCGCGGATGCCATCCTGCAAGGCTACAACGGCGTTTATCGCATACAGTCGTTTTATCCGCTGGTGCTACGGTGGTATCGCAAGCACCGCCCCGATATTGCACGCGGTCAGCTATCCTCTTGTTTTCGCAAAGAGCCCGACCCGTCCATCCCCAAAACCCTGCTCGGTTGTCTGATCGCCAATTTTCTTGGCCGTCCCGATTTTATCTCCTATGATCACAAATATCCCAGGGCGTGGGGATTGCGTATCTGCCGCCGTTTTGGCGCAGATACCGCCGCTTGGACCATCACCAACCAAGAGGCACTCACGCGCTGTCGCAATACCTACAACACCTGCATTTTTGAAGGCTTTATCCCCGAAAAATAACGCGTATATAAAAACAGCCCCTTGCCGTTTGGCAGGGGGCTGTTTTTCGCCCTCTCACCCGCTGTCGCGGGAGCTCTCCCAAAGGGAGAGCCTACGGGACGTCGGGGTAGCGAAGCGGCGTGAGCGCAATGAATGACAATCCGGTGGATTGTCAGAACGCGAGCGTGACCGAGCCGCAGCGAGACCGCCGTCCCCTACAATGTAATTGCCACGTATATCGCGTGTTTTGTAGGGCGCGACGTCCTTGACGCGCCGTTGCAAAGAGAAAGGGCGCGAGCGAAAGCTCACGCCCTTGTTGTGACAATTGTTATTGTCGAATAATCTTTACAGATTATTGAGCAACACCATCAATGATGATGCTGGTGGTCTTGCCAGCGTTGGGAGCATAGACAATAGCCGCGTCGGCAGCGTCGATTTCCACGTCGTTGGCAATGATCTTACCGCCGGAGGGCAGAGCCGCCAGAGCAGCATAATCATCAGCCGCGGTCAGTTTACCACCGTTGATGGTCACGGTAGCACCGTAAGAAGCCCCCACGCAGAAACCGTCAACAGTGTAGACATACGCACCGGGATCCAGAGTGATGTTGCAGTTGTTGAGCACGTACTCGCCGTCACCGGACAGCTCCATGCCGACACCTTCAATGTTCAGGGTAACCTCGTTGAAGGTAGCATCAGTATCATACAGGGTGAAGCCGCAAGCAGCGGTGTAGGTACCGCCGTTGACGGTCAGCGTGGTGTTGCTGCCATCATCATCCATAACCCAAGAGTTACCATAGCCGGAAGCGTTGAGCTCATTCGTATCGGTGTAGGTAAGATTGTTCATGGTGATGTTGATGTTCTCAGCACCGGGACGAACCTTCACGAAAGCACCGTCAACAGTAATACCGGTGTAGGTGCCGCCATTGAAGGTCACGTTAACATCTTTCGCGCCGGCAGCAAGGTTCACGATACCATAAATTCTGGTGCCGAAGGGGTTGACAGTGTTCATCGCATCGATGGTCAGATCAACGCCCTCAGTGGCGATCTCAAACAGACGGTTGTTAACAGTTTTCGCTTCCAGCTTGTTGCCGTTCAGATAGATGGTGGTGTCCTCGGTGACCACGATGGGTTGGGTGGTGTTGGAAACAACCAAATCCTCGGTCAGCACGATGGTGCCGCCCTCAGCGACAGCAGCCTTCAGCTCGTCAACGGTAGCAACCTTAGTCGCATTGTAAACGGCATCCTCGTCATAGTCGGGACCAAAGCTGT
>JAZSHG010000102.1:0-5567 GCA_045533135.1 Acutalibacteraceae bacterium | reverse complement strand
CGCAACAATCCATCCCACTCAACGCCGTCGCGCAAAGCGCCGCGTATGGTGGCATTGCTCAATGCCGGCAAAGTCGTATTGAACCACAGGTATTCCACTGTGTCGCACAAAGACACCACCTGGGCGCCTGCTTTTTTTGCCTTGATCACCTCGTCAGGTGTCAGCTCGCCTGCATCCAGCGTACCGTTGGCGAGCAAATCGGGCACACTGCCCTGGACATTGATGACCAGCCGCACCTTTGCCGGATAGATCTCCGCTTGGCGCGGATAGTGTTCGTTGCGTACGAGCAGCACCGACTCATTGTGGCTCCATGTGGAAAGGGAAAACGCGCCGTTTGAGAGCACATATTCCGCCTCCATACCGTAACGGGCGCCTGTACCGACAAAGAACGCCTCTTGGCAAGGCATAAACGGTGGAAAGGACAGGTTGTAGAGAAACTGTGTGTCGGGCGCTGTCAGGCGAATTTCCAGCCGCCCGTCATCCAGCGCGGTAACGCCGAGCGTATCGGGCGATTTTTTGCCCTTGATGATAGCGGCGGCGTTAACGATACCCTTTGTCAGGTGAGCAAGCGGTGAACGCGTGGCAGGATCTGCCGCGCGGCGGATGCCGTAGACAAAATCGGCGGCGGTGACGGGTGTGCCGTCACTCCAACGGCTGTCCCCCAACGTAAAGGTATAGGTCAGGCCGTCGTCACTGATCTCCCATTTTGTGGCCACACCTGCCACAGGCGTGCCCACATCGTCCAATCTGGTCAATCCCTCAAACAGCGCCAACACCACCGTGCGTGAGGCATCGTCTGCACACACCTGGGGATCAAGCTGTTTCGGTTCACCCGAAAGGGGCAGACGGAAATTTTTGTCATAGGGAGAGTCGGTCTGACAGCCTGTTGCCGTCAGACATAAAGCGGCGCACAAAAGCAGTGCCGCCATGCGACGTATCCACATACCGTTTGCTCCTTTCGTAAATGATGTTTGAACATTATCGGCAGTCGACCACTTCGCCCTGCCGCTTATAAATACTGTTGGGCGGTACAAAGCCACGCACCGACGACAACGGATAGATGCGGCTGTTTTTGCCCACCACCGTTCCGGGGTTGAGCACACTGCCACAGCCGACCTCAACGCCATCACCCAGCATCGCACCAACTTTTTTGCGGTCGGTTTCCAAAGACGCCTCCCCCACCTTGATCATCACGGGGGTCTTGTCGCTTTTGACGTTGGAGGTGATGGCACCGGCACCCAAATGTGCGCCAAAGCCAAGCACAGAGTCTCCGACATAATTATAGTGCGGCACCTGCACCTTGTCAAACAGGATCACATTTTTAAGTTCGGTGGAGTTGCCCACCACCGCGTTTTTGCCCACCAGCGCATTTTCGCGGATGTAAGCACCGTGGCGCACCTCGGTGTTTTCGCCAATAATGACGCGCTCACCGATATATGCGGTAGGCGCGATTTTGGCGGTGCGGTGGATCCACACGGTAGGCGTGGGGTGGTCATACTCCGCGGTGGCCAGCGTGGAACCCAGCGCCTCAATAAAGGCGCCGATACGCGAGAGCACCTCCCACGGGTAGGTAACCTCCGACAAAAGCGGTGCTGCGGCAGTATGGCTCAGATCAAACAGCGCCTTGACGCTGACAGCGGCTTGCGGCATAGTCTTGTCTCCCTTTCTTGGTTAAAAAACCCTTTTCCGTAGTGTACGGCAGAGGGGAAGGTTTTATTCTTTTCAAGTGCATTATACTCCCCTTTGGGGTGTCTTGTAAAGAGAAAGAAACCGCCCTTTCCCAAGAAAGAGCGGTTTTTTGAATAGATTATTCGAGGATATACACATTCATCGTGCGCTTGCCGTGCTGGTAACATTCCGCAACCGTGTTCATAAACAGGTCGGCAATCAGCGTACCGCGGCGCACGCCGTTACCGGTATCACCGGCAATGGCATAGCCATAGACATAAGAGCCGTCCGGCGAGGTGATATACAGCTTGGTGCCGTAGGGGATCTTTTTGGGATCCACCGCCACAACGCCCACCTGTGCGCGCAAGCCCGAAGCTGTCCACTCGCTCAAAATGCCGCCTTCATTGGTATAGGCAGTGGCAAGGCCGGTGTACATCTTCTTGTACTTGATGGGCTGGCCTGCCTCATCCAACGGAATATCAAAGGGCGGTTTGGACATCGGGGTGCCTGCCACCGTGCCTTTGAGGGTGATCTGATCGACCGGCTTTTTGGTGATCTTTTCGCTCACCAGCACCGTTTCCACCAACTCACCATCGACATAGCGATCACGGTAGACGTAGGTTTTTTCACCGCGCTTGCCCTGTTGCCACACCTTGGTGGCGCCTTTTTTGATGGTGTTGGTATATTTAATGGTCTTTTCATAGGGAATGGACTCGGTCTTGGTATATTCCTCATAGTCCACACGCGCCACGGTAATGGCAAGGCCGTCACTGACTTTTTGATCTTCGGTCAGACTGACCGTATCGTTCTCGTCATACTCAACACCCAGCATCTCCAGCGCATCGGCAACGGTGCCGCCTGTCATACGCACGATCGAGGTGGAGCCGTCCACCGTCACCTGCACGTCGAAGGCGCGGTTGATCGAGATGGCGTCACCGTCCGAGAACAGCTCGTCGCCATCTTCCAGTACAATGCCTGCATCTTTTACGATATCTTCCAGTTGGCTATCCATTGTCCACACGGTACGCACCACATCGCCGTCTTTAACGGTGTAGACGTTGAGGTTGACCGAGAGATACACGATCAGCATGATCGCGGCAGTAGCCAGAGCGGCGGCAGACACAACACGGTGCTTAAGCACGCGTAACAGCACTGCGGCCATCTTTTTTACGGTATTCATTCCATCGTCCTTTCGGTTGCTTTGCCACACGGTGCGCGGCAAAGGTTTTGCAGTATCCGATTTTATGATTTTTGACAGCGCTTTGTATTATACGCACAACTTGCTCCCTTGTCAAACAGGCAGAGCACCCTCAGTTTTGGGCGGTTTCCACAAACTTTTCCGCTTTTTGCCTGCTTGCCACCCTTGCCCTTGCGATCATTTTGACCGCCGTTTTGGGGCTTCCTTGCACACGGCGCAAGGTCATTTTTTGTGGTTGTTGCCCAATTTTCGAGGTAATATGCCGTTTTTCTTTTGGAGGTCGCTTTGAAAGTTGACAGTTGTTCCCAGTTTTGGGAAAGAAAATCGGTTTTGCAAAAACATTCTCTTTTTTTGTGCATTAGAACAAATTTGGCAACCCAAGTAGGCCGCAAAACCCCCATTTTTTCACCATTTTGGGCGATTTTCAGCCTTTTTTCGACGGTACCGTTTGCATAATTTGCCGAAATATCGCATATTTATACGATCTTGGGCGATTTTCCAGTTACACTTGCTGAATAAACCGTTTTGCTTAGGTTTGACTTGTTATTGCGTGACCGGAAAATGTAAAAAATTTTCGCTTTTTGTGCGAAAACTATTTCGTTTTTTCAAAAAATGTGGTATAGTATAGTCTGTAGACGGTACTTTACTTTTGCTGATACATACTTATTATATATACCCGTTGATTTTTTTGATGGTGAAAGGATGGTTTGTATGCGCGATCGTTCGCAGATGTCTCCCTTTGCACAGCGTCTGTCTGCTTTGCGCAAAGCGGCGGATATGACGCAAAAAGAGGTGGCTATGTATCTCGGCATCGACCGCTCCGCCTATACCTATTATGAAACGGATGTGGCCATGCCCAGCATGCAGGTGCTCTACCGCTTGGCACAGCTGTTTCGCACCTCGATCGACTATTTGCTCGATTTTAACCCCTACGAAGAAAAGCCCATCACGGCAGAGGAGCTTGAGGAGCTGCACGTGGTTGCGCCGCGCTCCGCGCACATACTGTCGGAGCTGGCGCGCGACGAGCGCACACTGCTTTTGTGGTTTCGCCGCATGACCCCCGAACAGCGTCAGGAGCTGTTGCAGGAGGTTGAGGAGCGTTGCTCTGAAAACTAAGCATTGCATTTGTGCGCAAGGTGTGCTATACTGTTTTGGTTGTGTGCGCTCTGCGCGTAAGATTTTTTAAAGCTGGCCAAAAGGAGAGATCATTGTGTCCGGACATTCCAAATGGAACAACATAAAACGTAAGAAGGAAAAGACCGACGGCGCCAAAGCCAAGATCTTTACCAAAATGGGGCGTGAGATCGCCGTTGCTGTGAAAGAGGGCGGCGGCGCAGATCCTGCTTCCAACTCCAAACTGAAGGATGCTATCGCCAAGGCGAAGGCCAACAACGTGCCCAATGATAACATTGAGCGCGTCATCAAAAAAGCGGCCGGCGAGGTCGGCGGTGACAACTACGAGGCGTTGCAGTATGAGGGCTACGGCCCCTCCGGCATTGCCGTTATCGTGGAAACCCTCACCGACAACCGCAACCGTACCGCCGGCGATATGCGCCACTATTTCGATAAATACGGCGGCAATTTGGGACAGACCGGCTGTGTGAGCTTTATGTTCCAGAAAAAAGGCGTTTTGGTTATCGAAGCGGAAGGACTTGACGAGGAAAAGGTGATGGAGGATGCGCTGGAAGCGGGTGCTTCCGACTTCTCCTCCGACGGCGACGTGTTTGAGCTGTCTACCGAGCCCAACGATTTCTCCGGCGTTCTGCAAGACCTCACCGCCAAGGGCTACACCTTCCTGTCTGCGGAAGTACAGCAGGTGCCGGATATGCTCAACGAGCTGACCGATCCCGATGCGGTGACCAAAATGGAAAAACTGCTTGACGCTTTGGAAGACAACGATGATGTGCAAAGCGTTTGGCATAACTGGGATCGCCCCGAAGAAGAGGACGAAGACTGATCATTTTCCAAAGCCCCGACTGCTCTGCGGACGGGGCTTTTGTATGAACTTTTGAGGTGAAACTGTGACCATTATCAAAGACCGTTCTTTTTACAAGCACATTTTTCGCATTGCCCTGCCCATTGCGTTGCAGAACCTGATCGTGTTTCTGACCAATATGATGGACAGCGTGATGCTCGGCAGTGCCGATGAGGAGGGCGTATTGTTTGCCGCCGCCTCGCTTGCCAACCAGCCCTTTTTTATCCTGTCGATGATCTGCTTTGGACTTTCTGGCGGCGCGATCGTTTTATGTGCGCAATATTGGGGCAAGCGCGACACCGAATCCATCAAGGACATCTTCTCAATGGTGCTGAAGGTGTCGGCTATCCTCTCCTTTATTGTCGGCGCGGCGGTGTTGTTGTTTCCCAAATTTATCATGGGGCTCTATTCCAATGATCCTGCCTTGATCGATGCGGCCACTGACTATCTGAGTATTATCGGCTATATCTATTTCTTCTTCGGCGTCGGCAACACCCTTTTGTGTATGCTACGCAGTGTGGAGGCTGTTAAGGTAGCGGTGGTGGTCAACCTCTCGTCGCTGTTTGTCAACGTGTTCCTCAACTGGGTGCTCATCTTCGGTAAGCTGGGCATGCCCAAAATGGGCATTCGCGGTGCGGCACTTGCCACATTGATCGCACGTGCGGTGGAATTTATCATCATTATGGCCTATTTCCTTGTCACCGACAAACGGCTCAAATTCCGCAT
>JAZSHG010000185.1:0-7065 GCA_045533135.1 Acutalibacteraceae bacterium | reverse complement strand
GCACCCATTTTTACGTGGGTGCTTTTTTGCGACAAAACTCAATAGTTTTCCTTGCGGACTTCGAAATAGGCTTGCGGATGGGCGCAAACAGGGCAAATCTCGGGGGCTTTTTTGCCCATCACGAGGTGACCGCAGTTGCGGCATTCCCACATCGTCTGCTCACTCTTTTCAAACACCTTTTGCATCTCAACATTGGAGAGCAGCTTGCGATAGCGCTCCTCGTGCGTCTTTTCGATGGCGGCGACCATGCGGAATTTCTGTGCCAAAACGGTAAAGCCTTCTTCTTCGGCTTCTTTGGCGAAGGTGGCGTACATATCCGTCCACTCGTAGTATTCGCCCTCGGCGGCATGAAGCAGGTTTTCGGCGGTGTCGCCCAAGCCTTTGAGCTCCTTAAACCACATTTTGGCGTGTTCCTTCTCGTTGTTGGCGGTGTCCTCAAAGATAGCGGCGATCTGCTGATAGCCCTCTTTGCGAGCAACGCTGGCGAAATAGGTGTACTTGTTGCGCGCCTCGGATTCACCCGAGAAGGCGGCGCGCAGATTCATCTCGGTCTTGCTACCTTTCAGTTCCATACATCTGCACTCCTTTTGCGGTCAAACGACCAAAATTTACCATTCCATTATGAAGCAAAAACAGCCGCTTGTCAAGAGACGGCTTGCCAAAAAAAGTATGCCCACCGCCGCATCAAGTATGCGCGACGGATAAAAACTTGCAAACCTCTTGAAATAGGGAGAAAACCTTGCTATAATAAGATATTATATTGGAAAATTGTGCCCAACAAGCGGAAAGGATACTGACTATGGCAGACAATAAAAAGATGGTGGAAGCCATCACCTCGATGGACGAAGACTTCACCAAATGGTATACCGACGTGGTAAAAAAAGCGGAGCTCGCGGACTACGGTAACGTGCGCGGCTGTATGATCGTGCGCCCCTACGGCACCGCGCTGTGGGAGAACATCCGTAACGACCTCGACAGCCGTTTCAAAGCACTCGGTCACGAAAACGTGATGATGCCGATGTTCATCCCCGAGGGCCTTTTGCAAAAGGAAAAGGATCACGTCGAAGGCTTTGCGCCCGAAGTGGCGTGGGTGACTCACGGCGGCGAGGAAAAACTGCAAGAGCGTCTTTGCGTGCGCCCCACCTCCGAAACCCTGTTCTGTGACCACTACAAGGATATCATCCATTCCTACCGCGACCTGCCCAAGCTCTATAACCAGTGGTGCTCGGTGGTGCGCTGGGAAAAGACTACCCGTCCCTTCCTGCGCACGATGGAATTCTTCTGGCAAGAAGGGCATACTATGCACGAAACCGCCGAGGAAGCGTGGAAAGAGACCGAGCAGATGCTTAACGTCTATGCCGACTTCTGTGAGCAGTCGCTGGCGATTCCTGTGATCAAGGGCCGCAAGACCGACAAGGAAAAATTTGCGGGCGCCGAAGCGACCTACACCATCGAAGCGATGATGCACGATGGCAAAGCCCTGCAAAGCGGTACCAGCCACTATTTCGGTGACGGCTTTGCCCGTGCATTCGATATCCAGTTCACCGGCCGCGACAACAAACTGCAATATCCCCACCAGACCTCGTGGGGTATGTCCACCCGCATCATCGGCGCCATCATTATGACTCACGGCGACGATAACGGCCTGGTGTTGCCGCCTGCTGTGGCGCCTGTGCAGTTGGTCATCCTGCCCATTGCACAGCACAAGCCCGGCGTGCTGGATGCCGCCGCCGCTTTGCGCGACCGCCTCAAATCCGTTGCGCGCGTCAAGCTGGATGACAGCGACCAATCCGCAGGCTGGAAGTTCGCGGAATATGAGATGAAGGGCGTGCCGTTGCGTTTGGAGATCGGCCCGCGTGATATCGAAAACGGCACCTGCGTGCTGGTGCGTCGCGATAACCGCGAAAAAACCGTCGTCAAGCTCGATGAGCTGGAAACGGTCGTGCCGCAGATGCTAAAAGCGGTGCACGACGGCCTGTACGAAAAAGCGCTCGCTCGCCGCGAGAGCATGACCTACACCGTCACCGATTTTGACACGCTCAAAGAGACTGCCGACCAAAAGCCCGGCCTTATCAAGGCCATGTGGTGCGGCGACCTCGCTTGCGAGCTGAAGCTCAAAGAAGAAGCCGGCGTGACCAGCCGTTGTATGCCCTTTGAGCAGGAAGAGCTTGCCGACACCTGCGTCTGCTGTGGCAAACCGGCGAAAAAACTGGTCTACTGGGGCAAAGCATATTGATTGAGAAAGGATGGCTCGTATGAATCAGCTGGCAAAACCGCAAAACGGCGATACCGTCGCCGTCATCCACACCAATATGGGGGATATCCATATCAAGCTGTTTTGCGACAAGACCCCCAAAACCTGTGAAAATTTTATCACCCATGCCAAAAACGGCTACTATAACGGCGTCACCTTCCACCGCGTCATCAAGGATTTTATGATCCAGGGCGGTGACCCCGACGGCACAGGATGTGGTGGCGAATCCATTTGGGGACGCCCCTTCGGCGATGAATTCGACAAAGACCTGCACAACCTGCGCGGCGCCTTGTCGATGGCGAATGCCGGCCCCGGCACCAACGGTAGCCAGTTCTTTATCGTGCAGTGCGACACCTGCCACCCGGCCCTTTTGAGCCAAATGGCAGACCTGCGCGAGCATTTCCCCGAGGAAACCGAAAAAGCCTACGCCAAGGTCGGCGGCACGCCGCATCTGGACTATCGCCACACCGTGTTTGGCCAGGTCTACCTCGGTATGGATGTGGTCGATGCCATCGCCGCGGTCAAAACCGATGGCCGCGACAAGCCGCTTGAGCCCGTTGTGATGGAGGGCATCGCGGTGTCCATCTATGAAGAAGACGGCGCCCACTATGACGGCGAGGATATCGCCGCCGAAGATGAAAACTAATATCGAAAAGGCGCTTGCCCTGCTCGAAGCGGTCACACCGCTTCGTGTGGATTGCGGCAAGCTTTGCGGCGGCAGATGTTGCCGCGCCGACAAAGAAGCCGAGGGGATGCGCCTGTTTCCCGATGAACCGCCGCCAAAAGGTTTGCGCGTGAGCGACACCGCCGATGGCGGCAGACTGGCGGTGTGTGACGGCACCTGTGACCGCCGCTTTCGCCCCCTCGCGTGCAGGATGTTTCCATTGTTTCCCCACCTGGGTGCGGACGGCCGCGTGCGCGCGGCGTGGGATCCGCGCGCTTTGCGTGTGTGTCCGCTGGTGCAAGGGCGTTATTGCCCCGACCGCGCCTTTATCCGCGCGGTGCGCAAGGCAGGACGCCTGCTCGCCGCCACCCCAAAGGGTTACCAACTCTTACAAGAGCAAGCCGCCGAGATGGATCAACTGGCGGCACTGATTCCGCGCTGGCAACCGTTGCCACGGCGCAACTCTCACAAACATAAGGAGTGACTGTGATGACAAAACGCATTTTCGCCGCTGTCTTGGCATTGTTGATGTGTGCCTGTTTGTTGACCGGCTGTGCGGAGGGCGATCCCTCTGACAAAAACGGTGAAGATGAAAGAGTGACCGATGTTTATGCCGACAAAGAGGTCGGCTTTCAGCTGGAAGCTCCCGAAAAAGGCGACACCATCGTGATTCTCAAAACCTCGATGGGGGATATCTATATCCGCCTGTTCCCCGAAGCCGCCCCCAAAGCGGTGGAAAACTTCACCACCCACGCCAAAAATGGCTACTATAACGGCCTGACCTTCCACCGCGTTATCAAGGATTTTATGATCCAGGGCGGTGACCCCAAGGGCGATGGCACAGGTGGCGAATCCATCTGGGGCAAAGATGGCTTTGAGGATGAGTTCGATAAAAAGCTGATCAACATCCGCGGCTCGCTCGCGATGGCCAACTCCGGCGTCAACACCAACGGTAGCCAGTTCTTCATCAACCAAGGCGGTGCGGAATCCTTCTCGGGCCGTGACGCTTTTGACTACGACAAGCTGTACGCGCAATATTCCACCTATTATCAGCAATATTGCCTCTACTATGCACAATCGGGCCAGGATTTCACCAAGGAATGCCCCGATGTGGAAACCTTTATCGAAATGATGGGCGGCATCAATCCCGACAGCCGATTGGTGCCCGATGCCGTGTGGGATCTGTACGAGGAGCACGGCGGCAACATCCATCTCGACGGTGCCTGGCGCGCTTCGGGCGGTCACACCGTGTTCGGTCAGGTGTTCAAGGGCATGGACGTGGTCGATGCCATTGCCGCTGTTGGAACCAAAGACGATGTGCCGGTAGAAAAGGTGACCATCAACACTGTCGAGGTGACCACCTATGCCGGCTGAGCGGCCGCAAAGACGTCCGCGCATTGCCTTTTTGGATGAGGTGCGCGGACTTTGCTGCCTGCTGATGGTGTTTCACCACGCATTTTACACCGCAGGATATATCTACGGTGAGCAGTGGGGGCGCCGGCTGTTTGACTTTTTTGCCGTAGCCTCTCCGTTCTTCGCCGGCATATTTATCCTGCTGTGCGGTATCTGTTGCCGCTTTTCGCGCAGTAACCTCAAGCGTGGCCTGTTGCTGGCGGCGGTGTCTGTGGGGATGTCGCTGGTTTTGTGGCTGTTCTTTCCGCAAGGGATGATCTGGTACGGCGTGTTGCATTTTCTGGCCACCGCCATTTTGATCTATGCCGTCGGCCGCCGCTTGTGGGACAAAATACCGCCGCTTGTGGGACTAATCGTTTGCGCGGTGTATACGGTCGTGTTTTGGCACATCTCACCGATGGAAGGCGGCTATATTGGTGTCAAGGGACTGCTTTCGTGGGATATTCCTCTCACGTGGCAAATACAGCGTTGGCTGTTCCCCTTTGGCATCGGCATAGGCACAAGTGCCGATTATTTTCCATTGCTCAAATGGCTCGGCGTCTTTTTCGGCGGCGTATTTTTGGGCCGCTGGGCAAAGGAGGGCCGTTTCCCTCGCTGGATGAACAAATCGCGCCTGCCGATCCTTGGCAAGGTGGGCAACTATACCTTGTGGATCTATGTCGCACATCAGCCGATCCTGTATGGACTGTTTTGGTGCGTGTTCACCCTGTTTTCTGCGTAACTCCGCCCCAAAAGGGCAAGGTCAGTTCGAAACCATCCTGACCGACTCGTAACGGAGTCAAACAAAACTAAGGAGCTATAGGTATGAGAGCCAAATCTGTGCGTCGGCTGTGTGAAGCCGGCGTGATCGCCGCACTCTACACCGCGCTGACGGTGTTGATGCAACCCATCGCCTTCGGACCCGTGCAGGTGCGCCTGTCCGAAGCCCTGACGATTTTACCTGTTGGCATGCCCTCTGCTGTCGGTGGTCTGTCCGTCGGCTGTGCGCTGTCCAATCTCTTGTGCATCGCCACCAACCCTGCCGGCGCGTGGGATGTGCTGTTCGGCACAGCCGCCACCCTTGCGGCGGCACTTTGCACGCGCGCTTTGCGTCATGTGCGGTGGTTTGGGTTGCCCATTGCCGCCACCTTGCCGCCCGTGCTGTTTAATGCGGCGGTGATAGGGCTGGAGCTGGCGATCGTGTATTTCGACTTTTCTTGGGGGACTTTCGCCCTGTGTGCCGCCCAAGTTGCGGCAGGACAGCTCCTCTCCGCCACCCTGGCAGGTCTCCTTCTCTGGCGCTTTATGCCTAAGAAGCTGTTTGAGAAATAAAAAGAAGGCTCTTTTGAGCCTTCTTTTTTATTGCCAAGCCTATATTTTCTTGATCCGTAGCGGTTTCTTGAATTCTTTTGCATAGGCAATCATAGAAGCTGTTCCGCGACTCTGTCCGTCCCAAAAACAAATGACATAATCACACATCTGCGCCATTTGCCGATTTCTTTTTGGACCTGCATATTTTCCGTAAGTCTCCCAGTCGGCAGGATGCCGTTCCAGCAAAAATCCATTTTCTTTTGCATATCTTTCGCCAAGCATATCGGCACCTTTGCAACCGCCGGACAGGAAAACAAGTGTATGAACACCTTTGATCTTTTGTATACACATATCTATGTATGCTTTTGCGGCAGGATAGTCTTTATAGTCTCTGCAACCTGCAACCACGATGCGTTTAATCATATTATCACAGCCTGATATATATTTATATAAGTATATATGCAATTGACGGAATTGTCAATGAGATATACCTCTAATAAAATGGATATAAGAGGTGTATACTATGGGTATGATTATATTGACATTAGATGAGGCATTAGAGAAATACGGTTTGACCAGATATGAGCTGGCCAAAAGAACGGGTATACAGTATCAAGTTATAGATAACTATTACAAGAACAAAGTGAAACGATACGACAGCTATGTGTTGGAAAGAATTTGTGATGCCATTGGCTGTGAGGTCAAAGATATCATCGCGTATAAGAAATAAAAAGAAGGCTCCTCGGAGCCTTCTTTTTGTTTGTGCGATATTATTTTTCCGCGAACAACGCGTCAAGCCGCCAACGGAGGGGATTTTCTGCGATGTATTGCCAGTGCAATTCGAAATCTTTTTGGTCACGAATGATGTGATCGTTGGAGCGAGCTTGCCAAATGTTTTCACCATATTCTTTGCTGCAAAATCTTTTGAATGTAGAAACAAAGCGTGACACGACGGAGTTTTGAACAGTAGGGACCGGCGTCCTCGACGGTCCGTGAGCGCTTGATTTTATGAACAGCAATAAGTGTATGTGGTTAGGCATAATCACATATTTTTCGACCGATATATTTTCATAAAAATCATTTAGTTGTTGGATATATTTTTCTGCGACCTGACCCGCGGGTAACAACTCCACAAGCGGACCGTCGAGGACGCCGGTCCCTACAATGCGTGAGAGAATGCACCGCTTCTCTTGTGTACACATAGTGATAAAATACATACCTGCATCGTTATAGTCCGCACCTTTGAGCCGCAAGCGTTTCCGATTCTTAAATGTTTCCATATATATCACTCACCCTTGCGCTTTTTCGCGTGTGCGATAGGCGCTGGGTGGTGCGCCGTATTGGCGGCGGAACACGCGCGAAAAATAGAGCGGATCGTGAAACCCTGTTGACGGGGCAACCTCATCCACCCCCAAATCGGTGGAGGTGGGCAGGGCCGCCGCCT
>JAZSHG010000066.1:0-2903 GCA_045533135.1 Acutalibacteraceae bacterium | reverse complement strand
TCGCCCAAACCGTCAAAGTGGCAATCGATCATTTTGAAATAACCCGAAAGCCCCTGCACGTGCACGCCGTCGGCGTTACAGCAGAAGGGCTCCAAACTGCCGGCAGGGCGGCGGATGTTAAAACGCTCCAGCGTGAAATCGGACGAGCGCGGACGCACCAGCATACCAAAGCCGGAGCAACGCATGATCTCAATATCGCGCAGTACCACGCGGTGGCAATCGAAGAAGGTGAAAATGCATGCACCGTAGATGACGTAACGGAACGCCACCCAGTGCCCCACGCGCAGGCGTGACAGATCGGCACGCACCGCCACCTCACTCTTGGCCGAGGGCTTGGGGAAGGACACGCGGATTTTGTTACCGCCCAGCGGCACATATTCCACGCCCGTGATCTTGGTCCACACCTCACCGTCAGCCTCGGTCACCGTTTCGGTGACCAGCTCATCGTAGGTGTCCAGCGCATAGTCGGGGGAGCCATCCTCGTCAAAGGAGCTGCTGCCATAGAGATGCTCGCGGCCGGTGACAGGGAAGGCTTCGTTGATCTGCACGTCATAGGTTTCATTTTCGAAGTCGATCGCGGTCACGCGGCCTGACATGTTGACAGGGTTGTCGGTCGTAAAGGACAGCCCCTCAATCACCATGTCCTGGCAGTCAACAAAATGAAACGCGTTGTTGTTGTCGGCAGGATCGCCGCAAGAGGTGAAGTGGGTGACAAACACCGCATCCTCGCCCTTGATGTGCAGGTTGCGGCCGCCCTTGATGGTCACCAGGCGGTCAAGATAATAGCGACCTGCAGGAAAGATCACCGTGACGTCTTGGTTGTGCGCGGCAAAAAAGCTTTCCAGCGCCGCTGAACAAGAGGTCATGCCATCCGCCTTGACAGCGGAGGCAACGGAAATAGTCGTCATAACGACACTCCTTTTTATGTTAAATTGATGTGTGGGGAATACATCAAGTTCATTATACCGACAGATAGCGCGGTTTGCAAGTAAAAAGCCGAAAATACCTGCAAAAAAGCGCCTGTGTCAAAGAACACAAGCGCCGTGAAGCAGGTCATCATAGCTGTTGTCATCTTCGGGGGTATAGATAAAGGTCGCATCGGCAGGCAGATCAATGTGGTTTGTGGTGTGCGCGCCCTCATATACTAAGGTGTTGCCGTCGACGATACGGAAGGCATAGACATTGCCAAGCGACGTAGCGGTGAGGGAGTCGCCGTCGACGATATACGTGCCGTAGTCGGTAAAGATGCCGTAAGGGCCGGGATCGAGCAAAAACTCGCCAAGCTCGGGGTTCAGTCGAAAAAAGGGCGTTGTCACATCCTCTTCAAAGGTGCCCTCCATCATATAATCGCCTTTAGAAAGCGAGACTGTGGATGAACAGCCGCCAAACAGCAAAGCCGCCACCAAACACCATACGAGAAGCCATGTTATCCGTTTCATTGAGTATCCTCCTGTGACATACTTGTAGAAAGACCGTTCTCATCATATCTTATGCCGTGCAAAAAAGCACCTGCGGCATCATACGCGCAGACACGCTTAATATGCCCGGTTTCGTAATATTCCTGTGTGGTATAGCCCATCAAGATGGCACCGCTTCCTTTATATTTGTCGGTGCGGATCAGCAGTCCCTTTTCGTTGTAGGTGTATGTACAGTGATAGTCCGTTGTGCCGTCGGATAGGAAGAATTCCTCCTCGTTCAAGATCCCGTTATTGTCCAAAATCTTTTTACCGGTGCAGACGCCTTTACCGTCATACACGTATTCACCACGGCTCAACAAGGTTTTGTCAGCACTCATTTTCAGCTCGCAGATCAACCGATTGTTTTGGTCGTATTCATAGGTGACGAAGTGTGTCAAAGCCTCTTTTGCGTCGTAGTAGTCCACCTGCACAAGGCGGTTTTCAAGGTCGAATTTTTCGATCTTCTTGGTGCCGTCCGCCAGCTCGGAAATGCTGACCGTCCCCTTGGAGGCGTCCCACTCCTCATACAAATCGGAGAATACGTCCGTGCCACACCCTTGTGAGACCAACAGACAAACCATGGCCGCAAAGCAAAGAATGAAAACCGACAACTTCTGTTTCATAAAAAACGTCCCCTCGCGTGTGTGCTGTGGGCTGTGTGCATTTAGTATATCACAGAAAAAGGGCGATTGCAACGCCTTTTAAGTTGCGCATAAAGTAAAGAAGCACCCGTGAGGGTGCTTCTTTTTGGGAATTCTGATTACAGATCGATGTCGTCCAGAGCGTCTTCCAGAGCCTCAAAGCCGGCAGCGCAATCTTCGCAAACATATGCGGATTCGCCCAGAACTTCGACTTCCTCGAGGCTGACGTCTTTTTTGCCGCACAGCTCGCAATCGCCGGTCTTACCGCAACCGACCAAAGCAAACAGAGCAACGACAACCAACAGAGCAACGAGCAGCTTTTTCATTCAAAACACCTCCTTTAAATTCCAGCCGTTTGACTGTAAGGATATTATATCACTAAAAAGCGGTGTCGTCAACTGTTTTTTAGTGAAATTATCATTCGGCGAGGTATTTGCTCAGGAAGATGTAATAACAAAATCGGCGAGGTGGATGGGAAACAAAAAAGCGCCCATCGGGCGCTTTTTGGAGCAGGTAATGGGAGTCGAACCCACCTATTCGGCTTGGGAAGCCGATGTTCTACCGATGAACTATACCTGCATCTCGTGTGACACAGTATAGCATATCCCGCTTTGCAAAGTCAAGGGGAAAAACGGCAAAAAATTCCCGCCAAATGCCGCTTTTTGTGCGTATGCCTCTTGCACAAACGGGAAAAATAGGGTATAATATTTTTAATTGCGAAATATTGGCAATCCATTCATCTACCGAAAGGAGAAGGACTATGAATTATTCCCATGAAGTCGAACAAATGTGTATCGTCGCCAAG
>JAZSHG010000201.1:0-6093 GCA_045533135.1 Acutalibacteraceae bacterium | reverse complement strand
AAAAGCGTTGTCCAACGGACAACGCTTTTCTTTTATTTTTCAGTCAAGTGACCTGCTGTGCGCAGATCGGGATACCCCCATTGGCGTAACACTTCATAGACACCCACCGCCACTGTGTTGGAGAGGTTGAGCGAGCGGGCGGCGTCATCATTGATCATGGGCAATCGCACACTGTGGTCGGGGTCGTTGCGCATCAATTCCTCGGGCAGACCTTTTGTCTCCTTCCCGAATACAAGGTAGGCACCGTCGGGGTAGGAAATGTCGGAATGGATGTGGGTGGCTTTGGTGGAAAAATAATAAAACGGGCCTTTGTTACGGGCGAAGAAGTCCGCCAAGTCCTTGTAATAGGTGATGTCCAGCAGATGCCAGTAGTCAAGTCCTGCGCGTTTTAACTGTTTGTCATCGATGCGAAATCCCAGCGGTTCAACCAGGTGCAACCGTGCACCGGTTGCGGCACAAGTGCGGCTGATGTTTCCTGTGTTTTGTGGAATTTCCGGCTCGACCAATACAATGTTGAGGGTGGGCATACATAGGCGCTCCTTTTGTTTTGCATTGTGTATATTGTACTCTTATTTCCGAAATTTGGCAACGCTTTTTTCGGTATCAAAGGAAATTTCGCACATACTATCGATAAGATGATAAAGAAAGGGGAAAGAAATATGTTTTGCAAAAGAATGGGCGTCGGCAAAGGACTGCTTACCGGCCTTATGATCGGCGCGGTGGTTGGTGTGGCCGGATGCTGTTGGTATCGCCGCAATCATCGCGGTGTCAAAAGGCACATGGGTAAGGCTTTGCGCAATATGGGTGAGCTTGTGGACAATGTAACCGATATGTTTTAATGAAAAAATTAAGAATTTTGCCATAAAAGACTTTACGAATCCTCCATTTTCGTGTATGATATCAGTATTGCTATCATAAGGAGGATGGATATGGCGAAAACAAAAAGTGCCGAAGCCACCCGGAAAAAGGATTGGGATTATCTTATCAGTTTGCTCATTATTGCCGGCGTGGTGGTGTTGGGCGTTGCATTGATGCTGACGTCTAAGTTGAAAGGCGATCCCAAAGAAATGGCGTCTGATTCAGGACACTTTGAGGACTGGTCGGCATACCCCGAGATGTCTGAGGAAGGTGTTAAGGGCGCTATTGTGGAGGCATATTATACCAACGACGGTTCCCTGTGCTTGAAACTGCGCTTTTCCAACGGTACCAATGTCGAGCAGAGATTGCAGTCTTTGTATGTCGAAGTGGGCGATGTGGACGGTGCACTGATTGCTTCGGGCAAGAGTGAGAATCTTAACAACTACAGCGTTCCTGCTTTGGGTTATAACGATAACGACGGCACGGTGTATACTTTCTATATTCCTGAGGAATTTGTGAAGATTCACGATGATGATCTGGATGAGTTTAACTACCAAATCATCGTGACCAGCGAGTCGGATACAGAGACGACCGACAGTAGCGCAACCGATGGCGCGACGACAACGACTGCCTCGGGTGATTCCTCGACAACAGCGTCGTCTGCTGCAACAACCACTGCCGCAGAATAACGGAATAAGGCAATAATAAAACAGGAAGGCTCATTTTGAGCTTTCCTGTTTTACTATTTGTGCGAGCATTTGTAAAAAAGCCGTGTTCTGCGCGGCGGTGCGCTTGGACGGCCCTTTGAGCCGAAAACCTGCCATGCGTTGCTTTTTGGTTTCGTAGCGGCGAAACAGCAGTTCTTCGATGTTGCTTTCATTGTAGATGAATCCGTCTTGGCTCAATGGAATCGCGTGCTTGGCTAAACACATAGCCGCCAAGCCGTAGTCCTGTGTCACGACGATATCTCCGGCCATAACACGGTTGACCAGTACAAAATCTGCACTGTCGGCGCCTTTGTCCACGATTATGGTAGTAGCCCCCTCGCGGTGAAGCTCGTGTGCCGTATCGCAGATAAGGGTACATTCCCAGCCATTGGCACGTGCAATAGCAACGGCAAGATCAACCACAGGGCAACCGTCGGCGTCGATCAAAATGTGTTTACTCATTATCGCCCTCCATGGGATGCGCCGCCAAAAAGTCGCGGTCTTTTTGCGTCAGCGGCGCGGTTTCGAGCATATCGGGACGCTTTTTGCGCGTGCGCAAAAGCGCTTGCTCGTGCCGCCATGCCGCAATGTTGGCATGATGACCGGAAAGTAAGATATCGGGGATGGCGCGTCCCTCCCAAACGGCAGGACGGGTATACTGCGGATATTCCAAAAGGCCGTCAAAGTGGCTCTCTTCGGTGAAACACACCTCGTCGGAAAGCACACCGGGCACCATACGAGAAACGCAATCCACCAATGCCATGGCAGGGATCTCACCGCCTGTAAGTACATAGTCACCGATAGAGATCTCCTCATCGACCAACGCTTCCAGCACGCGCTCGTCTACACCTTCGTAGTGACCGCACAGTACACACAGGTTGTCATACGCCGACAGCTCTTTGGCCTTTTGCTGGGTGAGCACACTGCCTTGCGGACTCATATACACAAAATGCGGACGCGTACCAACCTGGTCGCATACTGCGCGGAAGCAGTCGGCGATAGGTTGGGCAAACATCACCATGCCCATACCGCCGCCATACGGATAGTCATCCACCTGCATCTGCTTGTTGGTGGTGTAGTCACGGATCTGATGGCAACGGATATCGAGAATGCCCTTAGCCTGTGCACGTCCGAGGATGCTTTCACCTGTCACAGCGGTAAACATATCGGGAAAAAGGGTGAGAATATCAATCCTCATCGTCAAACAATCCTTTCATCGGGCGAATTACGATGCGGTCATCCGCAGGGGAGACCTCAAGAACGATCTCCTTGATGGCAGGGATCAGCACTTCTGCTCCTTTGTAGCACAGATGATAGATGTCATTGGCACCCGTATTGCTTACATCGGTGATGGCACCGTAATCTGCGCCGCTGTCCACATCAAAAACGTGGCAACCGATAATATCCTGCACGAAGTGCTTACCCTTGGGTAAACGCATATCCTCGCGGCGCAACCACAAAACCTCATTTTTCATAGCCTGTGCCTGCTCAACGGTGTCCACGCCGTCCATTGTCATCAGCACCATCGTTTTATGCACGCGCGAACGGACACGCACGGCGGTCGCACCCTGCTGTAAATACAGCGTACGCATGGATGCCAGCACCTGCGGTGTGTCGCACCACGGCTGTACACGCAGTTCGCCGCGCACACCGTGTGTGCCGACGATCTGCCCGATCTCTAAAAATGGCGGTTGGGGCATAGGAAACGCCTCCTTGTGAAAAATAAGGGCGATGGCGTTTGCCATCGCCCTTGCGGGTTTTAACCGTCGATCTCCACGGAAACCGTGGTGTTTTTGCGAGACGCGGCGGCACGCATAACGGTACGCAACGCTTTGGCGATGCGACCTTGCTTGCCGATAACGCGACCCATGTCATCGGGGTGCACACACAGGTGCAGGGTGACAGAACCGTCCTCGGCCGGCTCATCCTCCACCACGCGCACATCGTCAGGATGTTCAACCAGACCCCGTGCCAAAATTGTCAGCAAATCCTTCATTGTTAAGCCCTTTCTTCGTTAAGACAACGACAATGAGATCAGATGCCGGCCTTTTTCAGCAGATCTTTCACAGTGTCGGTGGGCTGAGCGCCGTTGGCGATCCATTTCTTTGCCTTCTCGGTGTCGATCTTAATCACAGCAGGATCCTCGAGGGGGTTGTAGTAGCCCAGTTCCTCGCTGAAACGACCGTCACGGGGATAGCGGGAACCCGCCACGACCTCACGGTAGAAGGGAGCCTTCTTAGCGCCCATACGGCGCAAACGAATTTTAACTGCCATTTGAATTACCTCCAAATAAATAATAAACACTTTTATATTTCGCCGGCTTTGCCGGAAGAAATCCTGTTACATGCCGAAGCCGCCGCCAAAGGGGAGTTTTCCAAGCCCCATCGGCATCTTGCGACCGCCTTTTTTGCCCAAACCGCGCATTTGCTTCATCATTTGCCGCATGGAATCGTATTGCTTGAGCAGGCGGTTGACGTCCTCAACCCGCAAGCCGCAACCGGCGGCGATACGCCGTTTGCGAGAGGGGTTGATCATGTCGGGTTTGGCGCGTTCCTGGGGTGTCATCGAGAGGATGATCGCCTCGACGCGGGCAAACTGCCGCTCGTCGATATCGATGTCCTTGAGCTGACGCCCCATACCGGGGATCATGCCCAACATATCCTTGAGGTTGCCCATCTTTTGGATCTGGCGGAACTGATCAAGCAAGTCAGAGAGGTCGAATTTATCTTGCTGCATCTTGCGCGCAAGCTCTGCCGCCTCTTTTTCGCTGACCTGTTGCTCCGCTTTTTCAATAAGCGACATCACGTCGCCCATGCCCAAAATACGGGAAGCCATACGTGAGGGGTGGAAGACCTCGATATCATCGAGTTTTTCACCCATACCGGCGAATTTGATAGGCTTGCCGGTGACCGCACGCACAGAGAGTGCCGCACCGCCACGGGTGTCGCCGTCCAGCTTGGTGAGCAAGACGCCGGTGATACCCAAAGCCTCATCAAAAGCAGATGCAACGTTGACCGCATCTTGACCGGTCATCGCGTCAACCACCAATAGGATTTCCTGAGGAGAGAGGGCGGAGCGAATATTCTTTAACTCGTCCATCAGCTGCTCATCAATGTGCAACCGACCGGCGGTGTCAAGGATTACATAATCATTGCCGTGGTCACGCGCGTGGGAGGCGGCCTCTTTGGCAATCGTCACAGGATCGCCCTGTCCGCGCTCGAACACCGGAACACCGGCCTGTGCGCCCACAACCTTAAGCTGTTCAATAGCAGCGGGACGGTAAACGTCGCACGCCACCAGCAAGGGGCGATGCCCTTGGCTCTTGAGCATTTTCGCCAACTTGGCGGAGTGTGTGGTTTTACCGGAACCCTGCAGACCGCACATCATCAGGAAGCAGGGGGGCTTGTTAGGCCGCGCCAACCGGGCGGCCTCGCCGCCCATCAACGCGGTCAATTCCTCGTTGACGATCTTGATGACCATTTGCGCTGGCGTCAGGCTTTCCATCACCTTTTCGCCCACTGCGCGATCCGCGACGGTTTTGGTAAAATCTTTTGCGACTTTATAGTTGACGTCCGCTTCGAGCAGTGCCAAACGCACCTCACGCATCACGTCGCGTACGTCAGATTCAGTCAGACGACCTTTGGAACGCAAACGCCTAAAAACAGCGGACAGCTTGTCGGACAGTCCTTCAAAAGAAGCCATGATTTATCTCCTTTCGTCGGTCAATATTCAGACAACTTTTGCGTCAGCTGCAATATCTGGCGCGATTGCTCAGCAATATCGCGAGAATAGCCGAAACGGTCGTTAATCGCGGTAATGTTGCCGGCCGCCTCTTTGATAGCGTCGATGTGCTCGCGCATCTCGCGAAAACGGCGTGCCAGACCTAACCGCTCTTCCATCTCCACCAGTTGATTTTCCGCACGCTTGATAGCGTCGCGCACACCCTGGCGCGTGATACCCTCATTCTCTGCGATCTCAGCCAACGACAGGTCGTTTTCATAGTAAAGCTCAATCATATCCTGCTGCTTCTCGGTGAGCATATCGCCGTAAAAATCGAACAAGAGAGCGATTTCCATATTCTTTGCCATGAACGTCACCTCCTGCCATAATGGCTGTAAAGTAATTTGCTTTACAGCCATTATACTACTTGCAGCGCATTTTGTCAAGAGATAATCGCAAAATTCTTTATATTGTGTCATAAAATTTGCGAATAACTATATAATGTATATATAACGCGCGCGCACGCGCACGCGTAAACGAGTCATTTTGTCACCGGATTTTGCAAAATAAAAAAATCTCGAAAAACCGTCAAAAAAAGGCAAAAAAGATATTGACAAGGGGTGGAAGGGGTGGTATAATGGCAAAGCTGTCCCCGAAAAGGGGCGGTCGGACCTTGAAAATTAAACAGTGTGACAACAAGAAAGAATTAACGACCCGTTAATTCCAATTACAGAGATGTAATTCGAACAAGTCGCAGGACTATAAACTGAAGAGACGCTAGACGTCGAATAATGAGCTAACAAAGGCT
>JAZSHG010000142.1:0-6348 GCA_045533135.1 Acutalibacteraceae bacterium | reverse complement strand
CCAGCTCTTATTCCGCTGATTATGCCGCCAACCTCAGCATCATCGGTGATGCCGGCACCACCATTACCGGTTTCACTGATAACGATGAAGTGATCACCGGCTGGACCTTCAAGAACATCACCTTCGTGGGCAACAAGAATGACAACGCCGGCAACACCGATGGTTTCCATGCCACCACGAAAGCGACTGTGGATGGCCTGACTTTTGTAGGCTGCACCTTTACTAACGGCGCTGCCATCTCTATGGTCAACACCACCAACGCTGCTTTCAGCAACGTGACTGTGAAGGATTGCGTGTTCAGCGGTATTAGTGATGGTGAGACTCCTGCCATCCTGCTGCAGGGTGTCACCAACATCACTGTTGATGACTGCCGCTTTGAAGGCGTGAACTTCTACAACGCCATTCAGACCAACAGCACCAAGGGTGAGTTTGCGTTCACCAACAACGTCATCAACGGCACCACCGATCGTGCGATCCGTGTGGCTAACAAGGGTGCTAACCTGACCATCACCGGCAATACCGTCATTTCCGATGGCGATGTCGATGGTCAACTGCTCAAGGCGAGCGGCATGACCGGTACCGAGACTGTTACCCTGTCCGGCAACACCTGGAACGGCAAGACCGATGCCGAAGTGACCGCCGGCTTGGTTGGCACCGACTACATCGTTGTGAAATAATTATTTCACTAATCGAGTAGACAAATGCTATCAAGGGCGCAAGCGCAAGCTTGCGCCCTTTCTCCAAAATCCGCCCCTACAAATGCCCCCCTGCGGCGTGACCTTGCCTTCCCCCTTGGTGGGGAAGGTGCCGAGTGTAACGAGGCGGATGAGGGGAAATAATAGCGGCGCGTCGAGGACGTCGCACCCTACAAATCACGCGATATACGTGGCAATTACATCGTAGGGGACGGCGGTCTCGACGTCCCGTTAGCCTCCCTTGTGTAAAGGGAGGTGGCACGCGAAGCGTGACGGAGGGATTGTTAGGTAGTAACAACGGCGCAGCGAGACCGTCGCACCGTGGCCGTCCGCAGACGGCGATTCTTAACCTTCTCCGGTGGGAGAAGGTGGCACGCGAAGCGTGACGGATGAGGTGTCAGGTCGATGCAAAAACACCTCATCCACCAACCTTGCGGTTGGTCCCCCTTCCCCTACTGGGGAAGGCAAGATAGGGAGCGATGTCCACATCGTCCCGACAAACAACGGAGTTGTTTTGAAAATGAAAAATCATACCGACCTTACAGGGCAGACGTTCGGACAACTGACGGTGCTAAAACGCTCGGAAAAACGCGGCAATCGCGGCGCGCGTACCACGCCCTTGTGGGAGTGCCGCTGTACTTGCGGCAATATCACCTATCGCGCGACCGATTCCCTCAAAAGAGAGGGAAACCGTATGTGCGAGGCTTGCCGTGCCGCCTTTGCTACCCAAAAAGCGCGCCAATCGGCAGGCTATGTCGGCGGCACACAGCTATCCAAAATTGTGGATGCACGTGTGTCTGCCGCCAACTCATCGGGCGTGCGTGGTGTGCAATATGATAAACGCGCGAAAAAATTTCGTGCGCGCCTCAAGTTTCAAGGGCGTTTGATGAACTTCGGCTCGTATGAAAAATTCGAAGATGCCGTCGCCGCTCGCAAAGCCGCTGAGTTGGAATATTACGGCACGTTTTTGGAAGAACTGCATACTGCCACATAAAAAGCCTGCGTTTATCGCAGGCTTTTTTACGATGTATGCTTAAAGAAAAAGATGCAAAGTCAAAAGACTTTGCGGCTTTTTATGTTAGGTGTTATTTTGCTTTACGACCTTTAGATTAGAAGGAAAAGAAGAGAGAAGACACATCTTTGCTGTCCCAAGCGATCTTATACCACAGCGCGCTATAGCCTTCCATGATCAAAAGAAGGACAACAAGCACAATCACAAAAGACCACACAGAGGGTTTGACGTCGCTTAGTTTTTGAATAGCAATGTACAGAAGCAAAGCAAAGGCAATCAACGCCACGCTGGAAATTGTAGCGGCCAAGCCGGACCAAACAAAGCCAAAGATGATGTTGAGCAAATAGGCACAGCCCAAAGGCAACATAGCAATGCCGGTCACGTTAAAGATGGTTTGTATAGCTACATCTTTGTTGTATGCTAGTTTGAACAGCAAGAGAACAGCGGAAGATGCAACAAAAAAGAAAATAAAAGTTTCCAACAGACCGTTGATCAGCTCTATGGCTTCAAAGTCACCGCGTTCAGTGTCAGCGTGCAGGAATTTCAGCGCACGGAGGAACATGTTGAAGAATGCGGTGAAGCCCACCAGGATCAGCCATTCCAAGCCGGAGCTCTTGCTGGCCTTCTCAACAGCGCCGATGGGATTTCCGGAGAAGAACCCCTTAAACGCAGCGATAGCGTTGTCGATGATGGGGTTTACCGGAGCAGGGGCGGCAGGCGCATAGGCCGGAGCCTGGGTGGAAGCCACATTCTCGACAGGGGGCTGAGCCGGAGCAGAAGCCGCCATACGGGTGCCGCAGTTGTCGCAGAACACAGCATCATCAGGCAAATTTTTGCCGCAGTTTGTACAGAACATAACGAAAACTCCTTTCGAAAGTTAAATGTTGATAAGTAATTCGGAAGAATCACAATACCTAAACAAAGTTTATCACATAGTGGGAATAATTTCAACTGTTTCTTGAAAAAAGGGGCAAATTATTCCTCTTTTGAAATAGTTGATATTCCTTTTGTTAACTGTGTTTTGCGCAAAATTTGCAATGTTTGTGAGCAAAAACGCAATGGTCATTTGCAAAAAATAATGTTACAATAGCAAAAAGTGCATCTTTTTATGTGTGAAAAGAGGGAATTTGCTATGCCAATGAAAATGTGCTTCCGTTGGTACGGAGAAAATAATGACAACATTTCATTGTCCGATATCAAACAGATACCGGGTGTTGACGGTATCGTATGGGCATTGCACCACAAAATGCCCGGCGAGATTTGGGAAGAGGAAGAGATCGCCGCTGTCAAGCGGCAGTTGGATGCTTTTGGCTTCAATATGGACGTTGTTGAGTCGGTGAACGTACACGATGATATCAAGATTGGGTTGCCGACAAGAGATCACTACATTGAAAACTATAAGCAGTGCATTCGCAATCTTGCCAAATTTGGCGTTAAGGTGATCTGCTATAACTTTATGCCTATTTTCGACTGGACAAGAAGCAATCTGTTTCACCCTGTCGGTGATGGCTCTACGGCGCTTTTTTATGAAAAGAATATGATCCAGGATGATTACAATGCGATGGCGCGCTACATCTTGGATTTTACCGAAAAATACGGTATGTCGTTCCCCGGATGGGAGCCCGAACGTATGGCAAAGCTGGATGAGCTGTTTCGTGCCTATGAGGGGATCGATCATGAAAAGCTGTGGGAAAACCTCAAATATTTCCTCGAAGCGATCATGCCTACCTGCCGCGAGTGCGATGTCAAAATGGCGATCCACATGGATGATCCACCCTGGGATATTTTCGGTTTGCCGCGCCTGTTGGTGGATGAAAAAAGTATCGGCAGATTCCTCAAAATGGTGGATGATGAGTATAACTGTTTGACGCTTTGCTCAGGCAGTTTGGGCGCCAACCTCGATAACAACGTGGCCGAGATCGTGCGCAAATACTGCGACCGTATCGCCTTTGCGCATATCCGCAACGTCAAGCATTTTGAAAACGGCGATTTCTCCGAGGCCAGCCACCGCGATTGCGACGGCGATACAGGCATTTTGGATATTCTCAAGGCCTATCATGATTGCGGTTTTGAGGGCTATATCCGTCCTGATCACGGCCGCCACCTGTGGGATGAAAAGCCCGGTAACGTGCGCCCGGGATATGGCCTTTAT
The DNA here is from genome assembly GCA_045533135.1 of Acutalibacteraceae bacterium. Classification (GTDB taxonomy): domain Bacteria; phylum Bacillota; class Clostridia; order Oscillospirales; family Acutalibacteraceae; genus HGM12789. The sequence continues at coordinate 2,489 of JAZSHG010000142.1, read as the reverse complement.
GATCGCGCGCTGGGTATTATGTATATGCTCGGTGTGTGGGATATGCTCGATAAGTTGGATGAACAGTGAGGTAATGTGATGATGGAAAAATATATTCCTGTGGTGGTCATCAAAGAACTTGGCGAAGCAGATAAGATTCTCACAGCGCTTAAAAACAACGGCATCAACTGTGCAGAGATCACGTTTCGTACCGCTTGTGCCGCCGAAGCAATCGCTTATGCGGTGAAGCATTATCCCGATATGCAGATCGGTGCCGGCACCGTGATCAACGCCGAGCAGTGCGAGGCGGCTTTGGCGGCAGGCGCAACGTTTATCGTATCCCCGGGACTGTCTGCGGCGGTTGCTAATATCTGCAAGCAGAAAGGCGTGCCGTATTATCCCGGTTGCGTGACGCCGACGGAAATTATGGCAGCGTTGGAGCTTGGCATCACCACCGTCAAGTTTTTTCCTGCCAATATATACGGCGGCCTCAAAGCGCTCAAGGCGCTTGCGGCGCCCTTCCCACAGGTGAAGTTTATCCCAACAGGCGGGGTGGATAGAAGCAATATTGAGGAGTTTCTTGCTTTTGACAAGGTCGCCGCCATCGGTGGCAGTTTCTTTGTCAAGGAAGCCTTGGATAAGATGGAGGCAAAAAAATGAAAAAGGTTGTTACGTTTGGTGAATTGATGCTACGGTTGGCCCCCAATGGCTATTATCGCTTTTTCCAGAATGATCAGATGCAAGCCACCTTTGGCGGCGGCGAGGCCAATGTGGCCGTTTCTCTTGCCAACTTTGGGCTTGACAGCGTCTATGTCACGAAGTTGCCCAAGCACGCGATAGGGCAGGCGGCGGTCGATTCACTGCGCTATTTTGGCGTAGATACTACCAAAATTGTGCGTGGCGGCGATAGAGTCGGCATCTATTTCCTTGAAAAAGGTGCATCACAAAGAGGCTCAGTGTGCATTTACGACCGCGCACACTCAGCGATTCAAGAAGCATCGGCGGCGGATTTTGATTGGGATAGCATTTTTGAAGGCGCGGATTGGTTCCATTTTACAGGCATTACGCCTGCACTGGGACCCAATCTGGTTGATATTTGCCGTGAAGCCTGCAAGGCGGCCAAAGCTCGTGGAGTTAAGATTTCCTGCGACCTCAATTATCGCGGTAAGCTGTGGACGCGTGATGAAGCGCGTGCCGCTATGACCGACCTGTGCCAATATGTGGACGTGTGTATCTCCAATGAGGAGGATGCCAAGGATGTGTTCGGCATCGAGGCAGAGAATACCGACATCTACGGTGGCAAGTTGGATCATGAAAGCTATCAGTCGGTGGCAAAACAGCTCGCGGATAAATTTGGCTTTGAAAAGGTAGCGATCACACTGCGCTCGTCCATATCCGCCAATGATAATGATTGGGCCGGTATGCTGTTTGACGGTGAAAACTATTGTTTCTCAAAAACGTATCATCTGCATATCGTCGATCGCGTCGGTGGGGGAGACTCCTTTGGTGCAGGACTGATCTATGCACTGCTTGGCGGTAAAGACAGCCAAAGCGCGATCGAATTTGCTGTGGCGGCGTCGGCGCTCAAGCACTCGATCGAGGGCGACTATAACCGCGTTAGCGTCGCTGAAGTGGAAAAGCCCGCCGGCGGCGACGCCTCAGGCCGCGTGCAGAGATAATGGATGAAACGTAAAAAGGGACAAGCCTCGGCTTATCCCTTTTTGATGGAAAGAGAAAAAGCCTTGAAGGATAACCTTCAAGGCGTTTTTTGGCGGAGATGGAGAGATTTGAACTCTCGCGTCGCTGTTAACGACCTACCGCATTTCGAGTGCGGACCCTTCAGCCACTTGGGTACATCTCCGTATATAGTCCCTCGTGTATGCGAGGGACTTATGTATTTAGTTGATTAGAATTCGTCCAAGGACACGATCTTTCCGGATTTTCTCGACTTTTCTGCCGCGAACACACACAGGTGACCGTTGACGGAATCATCGATCGAGGTGATAGAAATGGAGCTCTTGTCACCGTTTAAGTATCTGACAAGATCGTGCATGATCATATAATCGCCACCGCTGTGACCACCAAACTTGACGGTATTGATGGGGTGCAGTTCGATTTCTTCCACGTTACCGGCAACATCATCTTTGGAGAAGGTTCTCACAATGAGCTTGTTATCTTCCAAAACGCCCTCGATTTCGCCCTTAGAACCGACGATGTGAATGAATCTCGCCGCTTTAACGGTGCCGCCAACCAAATTGAAGGTAGCCATAGAACCGTTTTCAAAAGATACGACAGCGTTTTGGCGGTCAACGATATCACCGCCACAGGTGTAAACGCACTTGCCGTAAATATCCTTCTTAAGGAACTCGTCCTTCTCTTCAAGAGTGATCTTGTCCAAGGGCTTGTTCAATCTATCCCAAGCCAAGAACGCCATCACATCCTTGCCCAAATACAGATCGGTTGCTGAATAGGGGCAATTGTTTTCGTGCGGACACTGGTAGCAATATTCT
>JAZSHG010000086.1:0-3738 GCA_045533135.1 Acutalibacteraceae bacterium | reverse complement strand
AAGAGCAAAGGCGTTGCTCGGCGTGATCCCCGAGCGGATGGTGGCACGTTGCAGCGGCAATATGAACAAAAATGTGCGCTGTGTGCAAATTCCCCATTCGGGCGGTATGCAAGGCATCGAAACGGCGGTGTTGCTCGGCGCTGTCGGCGGCGATGTCACCGCCGAGATGGAGGTGCTGTCTGCCGCAACAGCGGAAGATATCGCCAAGACCAAGGCGATGCTGGCACAAAACGCTTGCACGGTGGAATATCTCGACTCCGAGATACCGCTCCACTTCATTGTTGAAGCCTATGCTGGTGCCGACACGGTCACCGTCGAGGTGATGTATTCCCACCTCAACATCGTGTGCATCACCAAAAACGGCCAAGCTTTGTATAAGGTGGCAACCGATACCGAAGAATCGTCGGTGGCCGATCGCTCGTTGCTCACAATGGAACGCATCAAAGCGTTTGCGGATGAAATTGAGATTGCACAGATACGTGGCTTGTGCGATCGGCAGATCCAATATAATATGGACATCGCCTACGAGGGCATCTCCAACGAATACGGCGTGTCTATCGGCAAAATTATCCGCGCGTGCTACGGTGACAGCACCGTTACCCGTATGAAAGCCTATGCCGCCGCGGCGTCTGAGGCGCGTATGGGTGGCTGTGATATGCCCGTCATCATCACATCCGGCAGCGGTAACCAAGGCATCGCCTCGTCTGTGCCCGTGATCGTCTACGCACGCGAAAATAATATCCCCAGTGAAAAGCTCTACCGCGCGCTGGTGTTTTCCTCACTGCTGACCGTCTATCAAAAGGAGTTTATCGGCAAATTATCCGCCTTTTGCGGTGCAGTGTCGGCATCCTGCGCCGCAGGGGCCGCCATCACCTATCTGTGCGGCGGCACGATGGCGCAGATCAAGGCTACCGTTGGCAACACGCTGGCGAATATCCCCGGCATCATCTGTGACGGCGCAAAAATTTCCTGCGCCGCCAAAATCGCCTCTTGCATCGATGCCGCGATGATGGCGCATTTTTTGGCGATGAATGATAAGGCCTATCAGGCGTATACAGGCATCCTCAAGGAGGAGACAGGGGAGACGATCAGCTGTGTGGGCTATATCGGCAAGGTCGGTATGAAAGAGACCGATAAAGAGATCGTGAAACTGATGTTGGATACATAAAGAGAACGCCGCTCGGTGCAAACGGGGCGTCTTTTTTGTGTTATATTGATAGAATACACAGATTTTACGTAATTTTGTACAATTTTTTGCGAAAAAGTACAGAAATATTGACAGGTATATAAGATGTATGGTAACTTGTAGTTAACCTATATCTTATAGTAGGTTATTTTCCCGGTTTGCATTACATAATGATACCCTGCCAAAGGGTATCAAAAAACAGAAAGGATGATACGATGAAAACCAAAATGAGCAAAGTGCTCGCTCTGGCCGCTTCTGCGGTGTTGCTGGTTTGCATGCTGGCTGTTGGCTTCACCGCGTCTGCCGACGTGACGTATGCCAAAACCGTCAACGTGTACGAAGCCTTCACGCCCGACGGCGGCCTCAAATGGGGCGCCCACGCCGAAGTCGATGCCGCCTATCAGCATCTGCAGGATGCCGGTGGAGCGATGGCAGACGGCACCGCCACCTACGAAGCTGAAGGTTACATCACTGACTACCGTTTTGTGACCCTCAGTGGCGTTTGCACTTACCAGTTCGAGTTCTCCAAAGACGGACAGACCTGGGACGTGCAGTCGTTTGATGGCGATTGCAGTGCCGCCGTTATCGAGAACTTCCCCAACTCCGGCTGGGGCGCTGTGTATGTCTCTTGCACCGGCACCCTCGATGCGGCTGACCAGTATAAGTTTGCCCGCGTCAATGTGGTTGCCAAGAGCCCCTATGGCATTCCGCTGCCCTCTTTCAAAACCTTCGAGTACAACTACGAAGAGGCCACAGCTGCCGCCGATCCTGTCGGCACTGCTTCTGATCCTCTGACCGCGTATGACAAGACCGTGACCATCAACGCCAACACCGCCGGCGTGACCATCCCCGAAGGCAATACGCTGCTCAACGGTAAGCCCGGCTCTTGGATTGACCCCTACTACGGTCTGGTTATCCTCAATCCCGAAGGCTCGGCAACCCCGTACACCGTTCCCGTGGGCGGCTTCATCACCGTGGCGCTTGACGACGCTTTTGAAGAGATCCTCTTCGAGGTTCTCGAGAACAACACCACAAGTCACGGTCCCAATGGTACCGGTTACGAGTGGGCCAAAGTCGAAGTTTCTGCCGATGGCACAACTTGGGCTCCCCTGAACTTCAAACGCATCAAAGGTGAAGATAAGTATGGCGCCACCTCTCACAACCTGAGAGAGACCACCCTTTCCGCCACCGTGCCTGCTGACGCCGGCTATAAGTTCGTGCGTCTGTCCTATGACGTGGCTTGCGAGTGGGGCTTCATCACTCCTGCTATCAAGGCGATCAAGTACAACGTTGCCGTGCCCCAACCTCCGATGGCGGATTCCTATGCGACCACCATCACCTACGGCTCTGCGTCTGTCGCTCTTGATAGACATCCACACAAGCCGAGCATGCAGATCAAAAATGATCTGATCCCCGGTGTGATCGATGCCGGCTTCTTCCGTGTGGTTGCCACTGAGGCGTCCACCAAAGCCGACCTCATTTTCTCTTCCGCTGACGTTATCACCGACTTCCGCTTCAATATGATGCTGCCGAAGGGTGCTGACGCGCCGAAGATTGCGGCTTCCAACAACGGCATCACCTGGTCTACCCAGAACGACCTGTATCGTACCGACGCCGACACCTCTAAGGACACGGCGGATTACGAGAACGATTATATCTACGGCACCTTGGATGCTGCGAATGGCTACAAGTTCCTGCGCATCCGTTTCACCATTACTGACGGCACTGAAACCGTGCCTTGCGTCTATTCGTTGGAGCACAACGTGGATACCACCGTTTCCGTTGGTACCGCGACCGATCCTGCGGATTGCGAGAAGACCAAGGATTGGACCGGCGCTACTGCGAAGGCTGATGACGAATCCATCACCGCCTCCTTGCAGAGCACCTACGCAGCTGTTTCTACACCTGCCGGTTATGTGTCCCTCGTGAGCGGTGTCACTCCTACCGACATTGCTGTGGCAGGTACCGTCACTATGGATGTCGGCGAAGTATTCACCGACATCGTGCTGCCTGCCGTCGAAGGCTGGCAGGGCTATTCCGTCAAGAAGATCGAAGTGTCTGCTGACGGCGAAAACTGGAAACTGCTGCGCGTTAAGCGTACTGTCGGTCAAGAGCACGAGAATCCCAGCTGGAAGTCCGAGTACGTGACCTACAGCGGTAAAGTGGATGCGGCTGACGGCTATCGCTATATCCGTTTGACCACTGCCAAGTGCCAGTATGCTATGGCTGTGCCTGCGTTTGCTGCGCTCAAGTACAACGTGCCTGCGGCTCCCTGGGCTCCTGACCTGTCCGAGAATGCGACTGTGGTTGAGGACACCATCCAGGATGGCGGCAACAGCGGCTTCTGCGATGCGCCTATCTCCTATGGCTTCCTGTCCAACGCAGGTAACCCCAACCAGCATGGCGGCGGCGGCTACACCGGTAACCTGGCTCACCCCGATTACCTGGCCACCGGCTACATCTACTGGTTGCACAACTCCTATGCGGATTCCGAAGCTCGTTTCGCTTTCGAAGTGAACGCGCCGAAGGATTTCGAATTCCTGGTGAGCATC
>JAZSHG010000074.1:0-9055 GCA_045533135.1 Acutalibacteraceae bacterium | reverse complement strand
TACTCATTACTGTCGGGAATCAGACCGAAGATACCTTGCTTGTCGCACAGGTTTACGGTGTCGGGATGCATACGGCAGGTGTAGCACTCGCCGCAGTCGGTCACAGAGGTGACCAGTTTGTCGCCCACTTTGAGGGGCTTGCCGGCGGTGTCGCACTTAATGTTCTTGCCGAGCGCAACCACAGTGCCGGTACCTTCGTGACCGAGCACCAGCGGCGCCATACCGAAGGGATCGCCCTTCCACTCGTGAACGTCGGTGCCGCAAACGCCGCAGCCTTCGACTTTGACCAGAATGTCATTGTCGCCGATAGCAGGCAGGGGATATTCTTTCACTTGAATATCCTTAGGTTTGACCAGCATAGCCACCTTGGCGGTCTGGGGGATCTTGACGTTGTGCTTGCCGCAGGTGCAATTAGCACCGCAGCTACCGTCACCCTTGCAACCGTGAGAGGCTTTGTCCTGATTGCTCATTTGGGCGAGCAGCTCGCGGACAATGCTTTCAATCTGTTGGCTGTTGACTTCCATGCAATAACCTCCTTAAATGATACGGAACGAATCCGCCATAACACAGCGACGCTTACGGGTGAAGCTGCGGGCGGAGGTCAGTCCCCCGCCGGTGGGGCCGGCAATCGTAAAGGTGGTATGACCTTCGCCGCCGAAGCCGATACCGGCGTAGGACGGCGCGTTCTTGACGAAGATGGTGGTCTCGACCGCCTTGGCAAAACGGGACAGGTGGTCGATGTTCTTGGAGTGCATGTGTGCCGTGTGGCGGTTGCCATGCTCAGCCTTGACGGCAAGGTCAATAGCCTCGTCAATGTTGGCGACACGCACGATGGGGAGAATGGGCATCATCAGTTCGTGCTGTACGAAGGGATGCTCAAAGCCTGCTTCACAGATGAGGCAACGCACATCCGCACCTACCTGCAGGCCGATCATCTTGGCGATGACCGCCGCATCGCGGCCGACACACTTGCGGTTGACGGTGACGGAGGTTTTGCCGGTCTTGGGATTCTCTTTTTCAACCAGCACAACCTTTGCCAGCTCGTTAGCCTGTGCCGCGGTGAGCATATAGGCGCCGTTTTTCTTCATAGCGGCGATCAGCTCATCGGCGATGCAATCGAAAGCAAACACTTCTTTTTCGGCGATGCAGGGCAGGTTGTTATCGAAGGTGCAACCGTCGATGATGTCTTTGCCCGCTTTGGCAATATCGGCGGTGTTGTCCACGATAACAGGGGGGTTACCGGCACCGGCGCCGATCGCCTTTTTGCCGGAGGAAAGCACCGCTTTCACAACGCCGGGGCCACCGGTGCAAACCAACAGGCGAATGGCCGGGTGCTTATACATAAAGTCTGCGGTTTCCAACGTGGGTTTGACCACGGAGGCAACCAGCACGCGCGGACCGCCTGCGGCGGCACAAGCGCGGTTGACCAAGTCAACGGCATAGTTGGAAACGGCGATAGCACCGGGGTGAGGGTTGAACACGACACCGTTACCGGCGGCGATCATACCGATGCTGTTGCAGATAACCGTTTCACTGGGGTTGGTACTGGGGGTGATACTGCCCACCACACCAAACGGAGCCATCTCCACAAGCGTCAGACCGTTGTCGCCGGTCTTGGCTTCAGAAATGATATCCTCGGTGCCGGGGGTCTTATCAGCCACCAGAATATGTTTGAGCGTTTTGTGATCGACACGTCCCATGCCGGTCTCTTCCACGCCGAGCTGCGCCATGATGGGCGCCTCCTTGCGTGTCAGTTCACGGATGGCGGTGATCAGCTTCTCCCGCTTTTCCACTGTCATATCGCGAATGGCTTTGTAGCCGTCTGCGGCAGCGGCGATGGCGGCGTTCATGTCGTCATAAATACCGATGAGCGCGCGTCCTTCATATTGGGTGGAATCCCAACGTTTGGCGGAAGTTTCTTTTACGGTGGTAGATCCCATGCCGGAAAGAACTTCTTTCACAATAGCAGCGATCTGGGCTTCAGAAAAGTTTGTAGCCACCGTTCATACCTCCTTGTTTAAGTATTGCGGCGCGATCTGTGCGCCGAATTGACCAATGGCAGTATCTTGCTCTGCTGTGCCACCGCTGACACCCAGCGCACCCACCATAACGCCGTCACGCAGAAGCGGAACACCGCCGCCGAAAATGACAATCTTGCCGTTGTTGGTGTGCTGTATGCCGAAAAGCGGCGCACCCGGCTGTGCCAAACGTCCGACCTCTTCGGTAGACATCTTGAGCGAAGCAGCCGTAAAAGCTTTGTTGATGGCGATGTCGATGCTGCCGATAATAGCATCATCATCGCGCAGGAAGGCCACCAGATTGCCGCCTGCATCACAAACGGCGGTGACCAAGCGCAAGCCGTTATCCCTTGCCTTTTGCAGTACCGCTTCGCAAAGAGCGGTGGCCTGTCGGCAGGTGATGCCGGCAGTGCTTGCATAGGCCGGAGCAGGGGTAACGTTTGCGGTAGGTGCTATGGACTTTTCGCCACCCTGTTGATCACAGTGGCGCGCCAGCGCGAATAACAGATCGGAGACCCGATTGAGCCACGCGAGCATATCGCGAGGGATGCCGCCTGTGGTGGACATTGCCACCGCCTTACGTTCTGCGCGCCGTGCCACCGTACGTGCCACATCCAAGGCGGCACCGCAAGGGGTATTGCCGGGGAGAACGAAGGAAGTCAGATCGGGAAGCGCCATTGTGAGCATATCGATGGCCTTTTCCAGTTCGGTAACGCGCGCGGCAGAGGCGTATTTCTCACCGCCTGCCAGCTCTGCGCAGATCGCCATAGCGCCTTTTTGTATTAACTCCAGCAGGTCGCTGACCTGCGGAGAGGGAGCATGCTGTTTGGCAAGCCCCAGAAAAGAGACACATTCGTCGAGCGTACCCATCAGCTCGAAAACAGGGCTGTTTTTAGGTATGTTCAGTCGTGTTTTGGTAGCAGAGCGACCGTTGTCGCCGTTTTTGGTGTACAGCATCGCGAAAAGCCTCCTTTCTCAAAAGTTTGTGGTCATTAGCCGCCAATTTGCACTTGCAAGCCTGTTTCGGCGGCTACCTTGCGCAAAGCCTGCATATGCTCGTCAGACGGCGGCATAATGTCGGGCAAGGTGTAGGTGCGACCGAGACCTGCATATTTATCCTGCCCCAATCGGTGGTAGGGGAGCAGGTGCAGTTCACGCACGTTGGGGAGAGAGGCGGCAAATGTAGCAATCGCGCGAATCTCCTCCGCCGTGTCGTTGAAGGTGGGAATGACCGGTACCCGAATGATCAGTTCTTTCGCCTCTGCCGCCAGGCGGCGAGCGTTTTCGAGAATCTGCTCATTGGGTTGGGTGGTGAACGCCATGTGCTTATGGCTGTCCATGTGCTTGATATCCAAAAGGTAATGATCCAGATAGGGAAGCAAGGGCGTGATGTGCTCATAAGGGGCACAGGCGGTGGACTCCATAGCGGTGTCAAAGCCTTCCTCTTTGGCGGCGGCAAGCAGAGCCTGTGCAAAAGCAGGTTGTGCCAGCGATTCGCCACCCGAAAGGGTTAAGCCGCCGTGTGAGCGGCGGTAATAGGTGCGATCCTTACGGACCTCAGCCATAACCTCCTCCACTGTGACGTCGCGGCCGACGGTGCGCGTCTTGCCACCGAGCGTCATCTGCTGGATGTGATATTCTTGCGACTCAGGGTTACAGCACCACTTACAGCGAAGATAGCACCCTTTGAGGAACACGATCGTGCGAATGCCGGGACCGTCGTGCAGCGAGAACTTTTGGATGTCGAAGATGCGGCCTTTGACCGCGTACCAATCGGGTGTCACGTCGGTCCCTCCTTTCCCTAGCGGTAGTTTTTAGAATCCGCCCTGCTCGGTGCGGCGGATGATGTCATCCTGCAAGGAGCGAGAGAGCGTGGTGAAGAGTGCGCTGTAGCCGGCAACACGCACCACCAGAGAACGGTAATTCTCGGGGTGAGCCTGCGCATCCAACAAGGTTTCGCGGCTGACCACGTTAAACTGCATATGCATGCCCTTTTGGTCAAAGTAGCCGCGCAGAAGCGCCACAAAGTTTTCCAGACCACTCCGACCGGCAAGCGCCGTGGGGTGGAACTTCATGTTGTAGAGCGTACCGTTGGAAGCGATCGCGTGGTCAAGTCGCGCCACCGAGCTGGCGGCAGCGGTCGGACCGTGCGTATCTCTGCCGGCGGCAGGGGACACACCGTCTGCCACAGGGGTTTTCGCCAGACGACCGTCGGGCGTAGCACCTGTTTGCGCGCCTAACGGCACGTTGGCAGAAACGGGGTAAAGACCTGCCTGATACTGACCGCCGCGAGGATTTTTGAATTTCTCCATCGGGCGGGTGTAGGTGTATGCTACGGCGCGCGCCATTTCGTCCGCCTCGGCATTGTCGTTGCCGAATTTGGGCAGTGCGTCGATATCCGCCAGCAAGCGGTCATAGCGCGCCTTTTTCTCGGGCGAAACGGTGTCAGCGGTCATCACCTTGGCAACGGCGGCAGCCACCGCTTCAGCGGCGACCGTTTTGCCTTGCGCTTTAAGCGCGGAGGCCACTTGAGCGGCAACGGCGGTCACCTGGTGCTCATCCGCGATGGGACGGCCGAAGTTATCTGCCAAAGCTTGGCGGAAGTCCGCCAGTGTCCACTCTTTGCGATCAAAGACCAGCGTCTTGATGGCGAGCATGGCATCCGCCATATTGGCAATGCCAAAGCCTTGCGGGCCGGTGAAGTTATAGTGTGCGCCGCCTTCCTGCATCGTGCGGCCGTTGGCGATACAATCGTCCACCAGCGCAGATTGGAAGGGGAGGGGGCAACGCTCCGCGTGAGCGGCATCGATAGCGTTGTCCGAGTTGACGAGCAAGGTCAGCATATAGTCCATCTGCCGCTGATAGGCATCCCAGAACTGCTCGAAGGTGGTGAAGGTGGACACGTCGCCGGTGTGAATACTCACCTGTACGCCGTCGACCATACCGTCGCCGAACACCAGCTCCATAATGCGGCACATGTTAAAGAACGCCGCATCGTGCCAGCCGTCTGTTTTGCCGGGGCATTGGGGTTCCACGCAACCGATGATGCAATAGTTGCGCGCATCTTCAAGAGAGATGCCGCGGCTCATCAGTGCCGGAATAATGACCTCGTCGTTGTAGTAAGCCGGAAGTCCCACACCGGTACGGGTGACGGTGGCGGCTTTGATGAGAAAATCATGCGGAGAGCCGTTCCACACACGAACCGAAAGGGAGGGGGCAGGCAGATGCACATGCAGTGTGGCTTCTAGACACATAAACGACAGGTCGTTTGTGACGTCCACACCGTTGGCATCCTGGCCGCCGGCGATCAAGTTTTGGAACAGGCTGTAACCGGCAAAGCCTTCAGCAGAAGCCGCGTCACGCACCTTGTTCAAGTCGTTGAGTTTCACCCAAATGCAATCGATCAGCTCTTGGGCGAAGGCGGGGGTGATGCGACCGGCATCCATATCCGCCTTGTAATAGGGGTACATATATTGGTCGAAACGGCCGGGGGAAATTGAGTGGCCGCTGGACTCAACCTGCAACAGCATTTGCACAAACCAGAAGGACTGGCAGGCTTCGTAGAATGTACGGGCGCCGAATTCCGGCACGCGATCGCAGTTAGCGGCGATGGTGAGCAGCTCCTGCTTGCGGACATCGTCCACACAGGAAGCGGCTTCTTCGCGCGCCAGCGTTGCATAACGCTTAGCATAGGCGATAACGGCATCACAGCTGCGGATAACGGCATTGAGGAAATGGGAGCGCTTGGCGTAATCCGCGTCGCCCACCGAGCAAGCGGCCAGCGCCGCCTGCGCCTCTTTACGCACACCGTCAAATCCAACTGCCAGCACCTTGTCGTACTGCACGCAGACGTGACCGATACCGTTGTAGAAATAGTTGCCGGTGGTGAAGATACCCACATTGAACGCTTTGAGCGCTTCGGGCGCCATCAGCGAGGTGGCAAGCTCCACATTGGTCTTGCCTTTCCAGTAGGTATGCACCTCACGCAGAGCCGCTTTGGTTTCTTCGGAGATGAAGAAGGGGTCGGCGGAGCGGGTGGCAACCGTGTCAAATTCAGCCTCCAACCAGTCGTAGGAATATTCCGGGAACGTCTGACAGCTACGGGGTGCCTTGGTGGAGCTACCGACGATCAGCTCGTCCGGACGAATGGTGATGGGAATGTGTCGCAGGATGTGTTCAAAAGCCTTGGCACGGCGCGTAACGATCGGTTCACCCTCAGTAGCGCGATAGGACTCGGTGAGCAAAACGGCACGGTCCGCCTCGATCTGGGGCGGCGTGGCAAACAGGTTTTCTACCAAGCGAGAAACACGCGCAGTTTTGGGTGTATCGTATTGCTTAAAATTGGCCATGGCTGTCACCTCCTGTCAAAAGTTTAAGATAGGAATTATTTGTTGAGCTGAGCCAGCACTTCGCGGGTGATCTTGGCAACCAGATCGTCGCAGTTGCCTGCGGTCGCGGGAGCGTTGGACTTGCAACGGCAGTTGGCAGTACCCAAGTTTTTGCAGGTCTTGCAGCCGGGGTGTTTGCCGGGCAGACCGAACTTTTTGCGCAGCTCCATCAGCTTCTCGAGCTCTTCGCAAGGCAGTTCCTGAGGATTGCCGACCTGGCGAGCCAGCAGGGAAACCTTAGCAAAATACTCGACCTCGTCCATCACGAAGAACGCCTTGGTCAGGGTGTTGCCGACAGCCAGTGCGCCGTGGTTCTGCAGAAGGAACGCGTCGTGGCTCTGCAGATAGGGCATCAGAGAATCGGGAATCTCATCGGTGGAGGGGCAACCGTACACGCACACGGGTACGGAGCCGACAGTCAGGATAGCTTCGGGCAGCAGGTTCTGCTCGAGCGGAATGTTACACACAGCGAAAGCGGTAGCTGTGGGGGGGTGAGCGTGAACAACAGCATTCACGTCGGGACGCTCACGATACACACGCAGGTGCATTTTGAATTCGGAAGAAGGATTGAGTTTGCCTTCCAGCTTGCGGCCTTCGCCATCCACACGGATGATCATGTCGGGGGTCATGTAGCCCTTAGACACGCCGGTGGGGGTGCAGTAGTATTCGTTGGGGCCAACTTTGACGGAGATGTTACCGTCGTTTGCGGCAACGAAGCCCTTGTTGTAGATACGAGCACCGATGTCGCAGATTTCTTTTTTGATTTCGTACGCGGATTGCATAGTGATCTCTCCTTTATTTTAATTGATTTGTGGATATATTAAAAGGGTTTAGCGACCAATGAGAGACATGGTATCCATGGCGATCATATATTCCTCGTCAGTGGGAATGATGAAGGTCTGCACACGGGCACCGTCAGCGGAGATGTTACGTGTTTCGCTACGCACATTGTTTTTCTCGGCGTCGATAGCGATACCGAAGAAGTCCATATCTGCGCACACGCGCTCACGCAGCGCAATATCATTTTCGCCCAGGCCGGCGGTGAACACCAGCGCATCGATGCCGTTCATCTCGGCAATGTAGCTGCCGATGAACTTTTTGATGCCGTGGGCGAGAATCTTCAGTGCCAATTGCGCACGGTAGTTGCCTTCGTTTGCGGCTTTGGTGACATCGCGAGCATCGTTGGAGATGCCGGACACGCCCAAAAGACCGGATTTGCGGTTGAGAATATCCTCAACCTCTTTACCGCTCATACCAACGCTGTTGATGAGATAGGTGACGACGGTGGGGTCGATAGTACCCGAACGGGTGCCCATCATCACGCCCTCTTGAGGGGTGAAGCCCATCGTGGTGTCAATGGCTTTGCCGTGGTCTACGGCGGTGATGGAGGAGCCGTTGCCCAGGTGGCAGGTGACGATCTTGAGTTCCTCGATCGGGCGGCCCATCAGCTCGGCAACCTTGCCGGCCACATAGCGGTGGGAGGTGCCGTGGAAGCCGTAGCGACGGATCTGATACTGCTCATATAGCTCGTAAGGCAGCGGATATATGTAGGCATAGTCGGGAATTTCACCATAGAAGGAGGTGTCGAACACGCCGACCTGCGGGGTTGTGCTCATCAGGCGCATACAACCGCGAATGCCCTTGAGCGCGGGAGGCCCGTGCAGGGGGTTGATGGGAACGATAGATTCGATGTACGCGATCGTTTCCTCATCGATAAGGGTAGACTTTTTGCATTTTTCGCCGCCGTGAGCGATACGGTGACCGACAGCATCGATTTCGCTGATGTCGGTGATCACACCGTGCACCTCGTCGGTAAGCACTGCCAGCACCGCTTCCAACGCCTCGTCATGGGTGGGGAAGGGGATATCCTGACTGTACGGCTCATCGCCCGTCTTTTTATGGGTGATGCGGCCACCGGTGCCGATGCACTCACAGAGGCCTTTTGCCAACACCGTGCCGTTGTCCATATCAAACAGCTGATATTTCAGCGATGAACTGCCGGCGTTGATGACCAGAATTTTCAAAACGGTCTCCTCCTTTGCTGTGGTAAAACGTGAGGAAGAATAGTACAAACTACCCCACGCTGATTCTTCATAGTGAAGTATACACGATAACGGCGAATTTGTCCAGTAGTGGCGAAAAAAACGATAAATACGCACTTGATTTTTTGAAAACAATCTGATATAATCAAAAATGATCAAACGCATATATATTTTTGTACTTAATACTTAACATTATATCATATCCTACATACGAGGTGGACTATGCTTCCGTTAGAACGACAACAACGCATCTTGGAAATTTTGAAAGAAAAACAGGCGGTTTCGGTAGAGGAGCTGTGTGCGCGGCTGTATTCCAGCGGTGCGACCATTCGCCGTGATCTGCAAATACTGGAAAACAGCGGACAGCTACGCCGTACCCACGGCGGCGCCATTTTTTTGGACGGTAACGCCAAGGATTTTCCCCTGCAAATGCGCGAAAATGAAAATTTAAGCGCCAAAGACATTATCGCCCGTATCGCGCTGGAACATATTCGTAGCGGACAGACCATCTTTATGGATGCCAGCTCAACGGTGGGACAATTGGCGCTGCGACTGACACGTTTTCGCAACCTGCGCGTTATCACCAACGGGCTCAAAACTGCCGATA
>JAZSHG010000190.1:0-2024 GCA_045533135.1 Acutalibacteraceae bacterium | reverse complement strand
CTCGCATCGGCGGCGCGCGCATAGCCCATATAGCCGAAAAGTGGCCCTGCATATTCAGCTTGGTCATTGGCCCAGACCGCGGCGTAGTAAGGGCCGCCGCCGGGGGAGTGGAGTGGGCCGCAGACGGTGTCGCAAATGCTCTCCGCCGCGCGCAATTTGGCCAAGCGGAAGAAAGCGGTCAAGTTTTCGTCGGCGCAGGTGAAAACGAGCTTTTCGTCACAAAGCTCCCGCACCCGTGCACGCCGTGTATCCAGCGCCGCCGCACTGTCGCAGACAGGAAAGACGGCGGTGTGGGGAAAAGCAGAGCAGAACAGGTCGCTGATAACTGTTTCGCCCGCCGCCAGTGTTTTTGTGAGCGGCAAAGCGGTCATCTCGGTGGCAAACACGCCCTCGGCACACCGTGCCAAGCGGCGCACGTTCACACCATCGGTAGAAATGGTAAGCGGACGATCGCTCTCGTTTTTGATGACGGTGCGCTCGACGTAAACGGCATCGTGCGTGTGCGGAAACATCGTGCGCGTGAGGGATGCTCGCCGCGCGCGGTCAAACGACCGCACCGTCAGTACGCCGTCAAAGGTCACCTCATCGGGACATTCCACCGCCGCTTCTCCGTCGATTGTAAATGTCTGCCGCTCCTCGTTGCCGTGGGCAACACGCAGTGTGCCGTGAGTGACGCGTGGGATGGTGCGGATAGCGGGATAGTATAACTCACGTGATAACAGCAAAACGCCGTCGTTGTCGGCGCCGTAGGTGACGATGGCGGAGAGATTGTTGCCCGTCATCTCGACGGCATCGGTAAAGGCTGTATCAAAACGGCGCACGGGCGCACCGTTTTGCAGGCCCCACAATATATCCATAAAAGGCACCCCTTCATCATTGGCTTGTGCTGCCATTATAGCAAGGCTGTCAATAATTGGCAAGCAAAAGTTAAAGTTAAATTGCGGAAATTTGCGCTCACCTCTTGACTTTGTGGGTTTAGCGTGATAGAATGACCACAACAAACCGACGAATGAGAGTAAGTAGCCTTTCGGACTGCCGAAAAGCGAGCCGCGGACGGTGTGAGCGCGGCCGACAAGCGGAAGGGGAATGGACTCATGAGGGCGACCGAAAGCGAGAGCGAGTAGCAGTCGACGGCAACCGCCACCGTTATCCGGCGGAGCGTATGTTGGTACGCGTGAGGTGGACGCTTTTGGCGTCAAAGTGGGTGGCACCGCAGAAAAGTTTTTTCTGTCCCACGGGATTTTACCCGTGGGACATTTTTGTTTTTTCGTTGTCAAAAGAAAGGAAGACCGCCCAAAATGATACGGCTGAGTAAACGATGGCAAAGCGGCTTTTTGACAGGCGGCTTTTCCGACCCAACCCCCACCATATAACAAAGGAGTGCGTAAACTTATGAACCAATACAGAGATTTTGATCACTATTTGAAAGAATACCCCGATGAAAACGGCTACTTCGGCCAGTTTGGCGGCGCCTATCTGCCGCCCGAGCTTGTCCCTGCCTTCAAAGAGGCGGACAATGCCTATGAAGCGATCTGCCATTCTGCGCAGTTTATCAACGAACTGCGTCGCATCCGCAAGGAATTCCAGGGACGCCCTACCCCTGTCTATCACTGCGAACGCCTGTCCCGACTGTTCGGCAACTGTCAGATCTACCTTAAACGAGAGGATCTCAACCACACGGGCGCGCACAAGCTCAACCACTGCATGGGCGAGGGCTTGCTCGCCAAATATATGGGCAAGAAAAAGCTCATCGCTGAAACGGGTGACGGACAGCACGGCGTGGCTATCCCCACCCCCCCCGCCTATTTTGGCATGGAATGCGATGTTTATATGGGCGAAGTCGATATCGCCAAACAGCATCCCAACGTCATCCGCATGAAGATGCTCGGTGCCAACGTCATCCCCGTGACCAAGGGTCTCAAGACGCTCAAAGAGGCGGTCGATGCCGCTTTCGAGGCCTATCTCAATGAATATGACAACGCGATCTATTGCATCGGCTCGGCGCTCGGCCCCCATCCGTTCCC
>JAZSHG010000194.1:0-2958 GCA_045533135.1 Acutalibacteraceae bacterium | reverse complement strand
ATGGGCAGCGAAAACCAGGCCTAATCAAACATCAAAAAAGGTGCTGACCGATCGGTCAGCACCTTTTTATTTGTTCTGTTGTTATAATCGGTGCGAAGCGGTGTCGGCTCGGTTGGTGGCGCAAATAGCGTGCAACCCTGTGCACGAAATTGGCAGATCTTTTCGTCTAAAAGTTCCACTGAGCAGTGCAAACGCGCCGCCAAACAAGGGCGGCAACAAAAGGTTGTTGCTCCGCGGTTGATCAGTTTTTTATAAATACCGATATCATCACCGTCAATAGACGCACCGCATTGTTCACAGATCATCAGATCTTCACAACCTTCGCGCGATACAGCTTGCAGTCATGAGGCGCGATATCAACCATAAAGTAGCCTTCCAAAGAAGAGGTCTCCTCGCCGGTCCACAGCTCTTTCATCTCAAATTTGCGCTTGCAGGTGCCGTTGATGCCCATATCGCTCAGCGCAAAGGAGGCCTTCCACGGCGTATCGCTGAGGTTGACCATACCGATAGCATAATCACCGTTGGCCAGCAAACGCGCCCACACAAATCGGTCCTCGTCGCCCGTCACACGGAACACCTGATTATAAGCAGGATCTTGGTCGATGGCGATAACTTCCTTATTCTTCAGAATAGCCGCAATCTCAGGAGACATCTCGCGAACGTCACAGCCGATCATCAAAGGAGAACCGCACAACGCCCAAATAGAGAAGTGGGTGCGATATTCCACGTCGGTGCAACCGGCAAAGCCAACGTTACCCTTGCCGCGCATACCAACGACCAGCATATCCATATCATTGAAGCAACCGTGACCGTTATAGGCAAACAACGGATTTTGCGCCTTGGTCAGTGCTTTGATGGAATCCCACGTATCAAAAATATCGCCCGTAGAACGCCACATATGCGCACCGGTAGACTTGATCCACTCGTGAGTATTGTCAGCGCCCCAAGAGCAACCGCTGAACACGATGTCACGGCCACAGTTGGCGAGTGCAGTACCCATACGGCGATAGAGCAACTGACCGGGTTCGTTGTTGGGTTTATAGCAATAGTCATACTTGAGAAAGTCGACGCCCCACTCCGCAAAGGTTTCCGCATCGATAAACTCGTATTCATAGCTGGCAGGGAAAGCAGCACAAGTCTGATAACCGCAGCAGGAATACATACCCAGTTTCAAGCCCTTGCTGTGAACATAATCCGCCACAGGCTTGATGCCGTTGGGGAATTTTACATGATCGGGCACAAGACGGTTGTTTTCGTCGCGCTTGTGCTCAGACCAGCCGTCATCCATAACCAAGTAGTTATAGCCGCAGTCAGCAAGGCCGGTTTCCACCAGCGCATCAGCCGCTTCCTTGATCAGCTTCTCGTCAATATTGATACCAAACGTGTTCCAAGTGTTCCAGCCCAAGGGTGGGGTTTTTACAATCATTATGTATGCCTCCTTTTTGTGAATAACCTGCTTTTATTATAGCAAGGTTGAAGAATAAAACAATGGTATTTTGTTGTTTTTACAATTTTTCTGTTCTCTCTCCTAAAACAAGTAATTTCCCCACCCCACACTGTTATCAACACACGATCATATGGGATTGACTCTTTTTGTAAATTGGGTATAATGTGAGTAGCCAGTATTACATTTTCACTTTTCCGTCCGGTGTATAGCCGGTGATACAGCCAAATATAAAGAAACGCCTCATTGTTCATAAGGCGTTTCTTCTGTAACATATTTATATGGCTAAACTCTCCAGCAACGCGTCAGGCGTATCAAAAAAGCGCACCATATTACGTTTACTTTCGGTCATAAAGCCCTCACGCACAGCCTTGTCCAGCATCTCACGCATAGCATCATAATAACCGCGCGTGTTGAGTATGGCAATAGGCTTTTGGTGACGCCCGAGTGTCAGAAGGGTGAACATCTCAAAAAACTCATCGTACGTGCCCACGCCACCCGGCGTGACGATAAACGCCTGTGAGCGCTCTTCCATAATGCGCTTGCGTTCGCGCATCGTTTCTGTGTAGATAAGCTCATTGCAATGGGCAAACAGCACGCCATCTACGTTAAAAAATGATGGCACAACACTCACAATTTCACCGCCGCCGGCATACACACCACGTGCGACCGCGCCCATCAAACCACAAGCGCCACCGCCAAATATCAAACGGTGCCCTTTCTCTGCCATCAATCGGCCCAACTCTTCGCCTGCCGCCAAATAGTCGGCATGAATGTTATCACTTGCCGCTCCATATACACAAATATTCATACAGTCGCCCCTTTTTGTTGATGATAAAAGTGTACCATAAGTATATCCCAACCGCAACCCAAAATATGATTTTGGAGGAAATTCTTTTGTTTGTGCTGATCAGTGCTTGTCTTTTGGGTGTTGCTTGTCGCTATGATGGACAGTCGCATCCGCTCTCCCCCATTCCCACTTCCAACGAACACATCACCTTTATCCCCGTATGCCCCGAACAACTGGGCGGTCTGCCTACGCCGCGCCTGCCTGCGGAAATACGCAATGGCGCCGTCATACGGCAAGACGGCATGGATATCACAGACGCCTATGCGCGCGGTGCGGCAGAAGCATTACGCATTGCCAAGCTGTATGACTGTCGGTATGCCGTTTTGAAGGAGCGCAGTCCCTCTTGCGGCAGTGGCGCCATCTATGACGGCAGTTTTTCCAAGACGATGATTGACGGCGACGGCGTCACTGCCAAACTGCTGCAACAAAACGGCATTACCGTTATCGGCGAGTCGGCATTAAACGACTTTTTGCGCACTTGCGCAGCCTCTTCCCTTGCCGAAACGGAAAAATAATCTGACTTTTTTCAAAAAAGGGGTTGCATTTCACCCCGAAATAGTGTATAGTAATAGGGCTGAACAACATATCGCGGAGTGGAGCAGTGGTAGCTCGTCGGGCTCATAACCCGAAGGTCGCAGGTTCGAGCCCTGCCTCCGCAACCAAA
>JAZSHG010000207.1:0-7420 GCA_045533135.1 Acutalibacteraceae bacterium | reverse complement strand
CTGAACAGCGGCGTATTTGTGTATGTTCTTCAGATACTGATGGGGGTGATTTTGGTTGCGCGACCCGTAGCGTTATCCAGTGACAGCACCACGCCATCCATTTGGCAAGGGCCATCGGCAGTGGCAAAGCGCACGGGGAGTTTGCCCTTGATACGCGCGATGGATTGCTCGGGACGCACGCCCAGCACCGACAGCGACGGGCCTGTCATGCCCACATCGGTGATAAACGCAGTGCCTTGCGGCAAGATCTGCGCATCGGCGGTCTGCACGTGGGTGTGGGTGCCGACCAGCGCCGAAATACGGCCGTCGGCATAAAAGCCGAGCGCTTTTTTCTCGGCAGTGGCTTCTGCGTGAAAATCAACCAAGCAAAAACGCGGATTGCCGGCCTCTTTGAGCAGGCGATCGAGCGTTTCAAAGGGGCAAGCAAGCGCATCCATATACACCTGCCCCATCAAATTGATGACGGTGAGCGAAAAACGGCCTTTATCCACGGTAACCATACCTGTGCCGACGGTGCCGACAGGGTAGTTGGCAGGGCGCAGGACTGTATCGCCGCGATCAAGCAATTCTGCCAGCTCAGAGCGGCGGAAGGTGTGGTTGCCGCCTGTGATGACATCTGCACCGCTATCAAGAATATGACGGGCGGCAGTGGGCGTCAGCCCGTTGCCATCGGCGGCATTTTCACCGTTGACGATACAAACGTCAATCCCAAATTGCCGCTTGGCGATGGGTAACACGCGGCGCAGATGCTCGCATCCGACCGTGCCGACCACATCGCCGATCATCAAAACTTCCATGGTGTTCTCCTATCTATCACGCCTCATCGGTTTCGGTGGGCGTATCTGTTTTTACCGTCAACGCGGTAAGATCCTTTTTCTTTTTGCGAGAAGACAACAGGCGAAAGCCTTTGCCATATACCCAATCGGCAGGCAATACGATTACAAACGCCTCGGGATCACAGCGTGCCACAAGCTGTTGCAGTTCGTGAAATTCTGCTTTGCGCACAGCACACAAAAGTATCGGACGTTCCTCGCCACTGTAGCCACCCGTAGCCGACAGGCGTGTGACGCCGCGGTCAAGGTGCTGAAATATGCCATCGGTCACCTCTTTGGGGTGGTTGGTCTGGATCATCAGGAGCTTTCCTGCATCCATACCGGCGAGAATGCGGTCGATAATCACTGTTGTCACCGCTACCAAAATGGCGGCATACATCACGCCGTCGGCGTCTTTGTGGACGAAGGCGCCGCCGAGAATGACCACCGCGTCTACCAGCAAAAGCAGACGGCCGATAGGGATAGACGGAAAGCGAATCTCAAGCAGACGTGCAACGATTTCGGTGCCACCTGCTGTAGCATCGCGCAGGTAGATCAATCCCAATCCCACGCCCGAAAACAGGCCGCCGAACAACGCCGCGAGCATACGGTCACCTTCATAGGCCGGAAGGAACGGCGCGGTCAGGTCAATAAACACCGAAGTAAGCAATGTGCAAACGGCGGTACGCCAAAAGAAAGAGCGTCCGAGCAACCGCCAACCAATCAAAAACAATGGAATGTTCAGCACGATCATCACCACGCCGACAGGCAGACCGAACAGATACTGAAACACCAAACCAACACCTGTCAGACCGCCCGGAACAAGGCTGGCAGGATCAACAAACACATTGACGGCGGCGGCATACAAAAGCGAACCCGCCACATAAAACAGGCCGTCAACGATATATTTTTGCAGGCGTTTGCGGTTATTCAAAGCGCGTACTCCTTTCTGAAAAAGCCCCGACAGCAACGCCATCGGAGCTTTGAGTGTACATTATGCTTGACGCAACAAGCTATCCGGGATACGCACACGGCGAATATCGGCGCCAATGCCGCGCAGCTTTTCGATAATGTTTTCGTAGCCGCGCTCAATGTGGCGGATCTCTTCGATCTCGGTGTAGCCTTCGGCGGCAAGAGCGGCGATCACCATCGCGGCGCCTGCACGCAGGTCGACCGCTTTGACCGGTGCGCCGGTCAGATGGGATACACCCTGGAACACCGCCACTTTTCCGTCCACCTGTACCTGTGCACCCATACGGCGCAACTCGTCCACATAGCGGAAGCGGTTGTCCCACACGCCCTCGGTAAGGATGCTTGTCCCCTCCGCCAGCGCCAACAGCACCGCCGCTTGGGGTTGCATATCGGTGGGGAAGCCGGGGTGAGGCATCGTTTTGATGTTGCAATGCTTGAACGGGCCTGTGCAGGAAACACGCACCGCCTCGTCAAATTCTTCGATCGTGGCGCCGATCTCTTCTAACTTGCTGGTGATCGACTCCAAATGCTTGGGGATGACGTTTTTCACCAAAACATCACCGTGGGTCGCCACTGCCATCGCCATGTAGGTGCCGGCCTCGATCTGGTCGGGTATGATAGAATAGGTGGTGCCGTCGAGATGCTCGACGCCGTGGATCTTGACCACGTCGGTACCGGCGCCGCGGATGTCCGCGCCCATCGAGTTTAAGAAGTTGGCCAGGTCAACGATGTGCGGCTCTTTGGCGGCGTTTTCGATAATGGTCACACCGCGCGCACGCACCGCCGCCAAGATGATATTGACTGTAGCACCCACCGAAACGGTGTCGAGATAGATGGAGTTACCCACCAAGCGGTCGGCCTCCACCCCGATCATCGCATTTTCCAGCGGCGAATTGACAGCGCCCAGCGCGGTAAAGCCTTTCAGGTGCAGGTCAATGGGACGCACACCGAAATCACAGCCACCCGGCATCGGCACACGCGCCTTGCCGTAGCGGCCCAAAAGCGAACCGAGGAAATAATAGGATGCACGCATATGACGCGCGAGATCGTGCGGCACAACGTGCGTATATATCGTGGTGGGATCGATATCCACCGTGTTGCGATTGACACGGCGAATGGTCGCGCCCAAAGAGGACAAAATATCCAAAACAGTGGTGACGTCTGCGATGTTGGGAATATTTTCAATGCGGCATTTGCCTTCGGACAGAACGACCGCGGGCAAAATCGCGACGGCGGCATTTTTCGCACCGCTGATTGTCACAGCGCCTTTGAGCGGCTTTCCGCCGTTGATGCAATATTTCTCCACACCTGCGCCTCCTTTGCGTAAATATGCAACATATAGTATACCACAACTTTATCGGAAAACCAATAGCAAAAATGCATTTTTTCAAAAAATTTTATGCGCTTGTTTTGTCAAAATAGTTGACACCCCACACCCCCAATAAAACGGGGATGCAAAGCAAGATCTGCCACTCTGAAAACGGTTCTTCCAAAATAAACACACCTGCCAAAACCGAGATGACAGGAATGATATTGGAGAAGGAAGTCGAGCGTACCGCGCTGATGTGGGAGGTGGAAAAATGATAGAGCATAAACGCCACCACCGATGATGCCACGGCCAAATAGAGGATCGCCACCCAAAAGGTGGGGCTGACGGCGGCTTTTTGCAGCTCGGTCAAATAGGTGTCGCGCTGGACGGCCAGCGCAATGCCGTGAAAGCCGATCGCGCCGACCAAAAACATCACGTAGGTGCGTTCAAACGGCGAAAAGGTGGCGGCTTCTTGACGGCTGAGCAGATTAAAAGCCGCCGCCGCGATGACAGCACCTGCCAACAGCAATATGCCAACAAGCTTATTCTCGCCGCCGTCATTTGCAAGCAGGCTGATAGCGACAATGCCAAGTAGCGACACGGCGGCACACAAATATTGCTTGCCATTGGGCTTTTCCGGCAAAAAGGCGCAGATGATCGCTACTGCCACAGGTACAAGGGCAATAATAATACCCGACAGCGCCGATGACGTCAGGGATATGCCGTAAAGCTCCAGCACAAAATAGCAAAGGGGCTGTGCCACGCTCATCAACAGCAAGTGGCCGTATTTTTTGCCGCGGAATCGGGGCTTGGCCGCACCGCAAAGCCACAGAATATTGAGGGCGATAAAGGCAACTGTGAAACGCACCGCCAAAACGGTAAGCGGATGTGCGACCGAAATGGCCTTTTTGGAAAACAGGAAGCTGAACCCGAAAATGAGGTTGGTGACCAGTGCCGCCACCATACCTTGCGTTTGTTTGGAAACCATTTTGCACCCCCCTTTTTACCATATAACTGCAAAAACCATACCACACTTTTTACATTTTGGCAATAGTGTAGCAATCATCCTTTTTTGCAAAAAAACTATGGACAATCGTGGGAAATATATGGTATAATACGCACGGTTAAAAATGGGGGGGTATGGGCTTTTTCACCCTTTCCCTTTTTCCGCCGCATTTTGCGGTATCCTTTGGGAGGAAACGCTTATGAATCTTTCGTTTTCGTATTTTTGGGAGCAAATGGTCGCCAACCCCCTGCTGGCTTTGGCGGTCGTGCTGACACTGGGCGTTATCCTGGTCAACGGCTGGACCGACGCCCCCAACGCCATTGCCACCTGCGTGGTCACGCGATGTATGTCCGCGCGTGCGGCCATTTTTATGGCGGCGGTGTTCAACTTCCTTGGCGTGTTTGTCATGAGCCTGCTTGCACCACAGGTGGCTGACACCATTTCCAAGATCGTGGACTTCGGTAACGACTCCGAAGCGGCTATTGTGGCGCTGTCTGCCGCTTTGTTCGCCATTGTGGTGTGGGCGACACTCGCTTGGGTGTTCGGCATTCCCACCAGTGAGAGCCACGCGCTGATCGCCGGCCTCACAGGCGGCGCGCTCGCTCTGCAGGGCAATATGGACGCCGTCAACGGTGATCAGTGGGTAAAGGTCTTTTACGGTATGGCCATTTCGGTGATCATGGGCTTTGGCCTCGGTTGGCTCTGCTGCAAGGGTGTGATTGCCCTGTTCCGCCGCGCAGAACGTCACAAGACCGAACCGTTCTTCAAAGGCGCACAGATCGCAGGCGCCGCGGCAATGGCCTTTATGCACGGTGCCCAGGACGGTCAGAAATTTATGGGCGTTATGATCTTGAGCCTTTGCCTCACACAAGGCAAGGAGATGCCTGAACTCAATAATATGGAGGATATGGTCGAGCTTATTTGGTTGATGCTGATCTGCTCGATCGTGATGGGTCTTGGCACCATGATCGGCGGCAAAAAGATCATCAAGTCGGTGGGTATGGATATGGTGAAGCTGGAAAAATACCAAGGCTTCTCCGCTGACCTTGCCGCTTCTGTGTCGTTGCTGTTCAGCTCCTTGTTCGGCATCCCTGTGTCCACCACCCACGCCAAAACCACCTCTATTATGGGTGTTGGCGCTGTCAGACGGCTGTCCGCCATCAACTTCTCGGTGGTTAAGGAAATGGTGATGACCTGGATCCTCACCTTCCCCGGATGCGGCCTGATCGCCTTCTTGATGGCCAAGCTCTTTATGTGGATATTCTTATAAGTTCATATATATGTAATAGAAAGGAACGAAAAACATGGCAAGCAAAGCAGATAAGTTTTATTTTGACAATTTTTCCGAAGCGGCTGACCAGTCGCTGCAAGCGGCGCAATACCTGGTCGCCTGCCTCAACGACTACCACCCCGACAATTTGGAGGAAATGCTGACCGCGATGCACGAGATCGAGCATATCGGTGACGGCAAAAAGCATGAAATGTCCGCGGCATTGGCAAAAGCCTTCGTCACCCCTGTTGACCGCGAAGATCTGGCACTCATCAGCCAGAACCTTGACGAGGTCACCGATGCGGTTGAGGAAGTCTTGCAACGCTTTTATATGCACGATATCCGCACTGTTATCCCCGATGCGATCGCGTTTGCCAACAAGCTGGTGGAGTGCTGTGAGCTGATGAAGGCGGTGCTTGCCGAGTTCGTCAACTTCAAAAAGCCTGCCAAGCTACACGAGCTGATCGTGTCGCTGAACAACGTCGAGGAGGAGTGCGATCAGCTGTACGTCAACGCTACGCGCAACATCCGCACGCAGTGCACCGACGTGTTGGAGATCCTCGCTTGGCGCGAGATCTTTGAGAAGATGGAGCACTGCGCCGACGCCGCCGAACACGTGGGCGATTGCGTGGAAACCGTCGTGATGAAAAACACGTGATGTGAAGGGGTGTTTGAGACATGGAAGTTTTATACGAAAACGTATTAAAATTCTTTGAATGGCAACAGATCATTATGTGGGCTATCGGCGGTCTGCTCATCTTCTTGGCGATCAAGAAGGATATGGAGCCGTCTTTGCTGTTGCCTATGGGCTTTGGCGCTATCATCGTCAACCTGCCGGGCGTTATGCCGCCGGTGACCAACGAGGTTGGCGAAATCATTTTAAATGCGGAAGGGCAAAGAGAGTACATTTATGAGGGTCCTCTCTCTACCCTGTTTAATATAGGCATTTCGCATGAGGCTAACGAATTATTTCCGCTTATCTTATTCATCGGCATCGGTGCGATGATCGACTTTGGCCCGTTGCTTTCCAACCCGAAATTGCTCATCTTTGGCGCTGCCGCACAATTCGGTATCTTCTTCACCGTCGTTATGGCGTCGCTTTGTGGTTTTAACGTGAATGATGCCGCTTCTATCGGTATTATAGGTGCGGCAGACGGTCCGACCTCTATCGTTGTGGCAGAGAAACTCAATTCGGAATACTTGGGTGCGATTATGGTCGCCGCCTATTCCTATATGGCGCTGGTGCCGATCGTACAGCCGCCTGTCATCAAGCTGCTGACCACCAAAAAAGAGCGCCTTATCCGTATGCCCTATGAGCCCAAACAGGTCTCCAAGCTCACCAAAATTTTATTCCCCATCATCATTACCGCTATCGTCGGTTTGGTGGCGCCAGAATCGGTCTATCTCGTGGGCTTTTTGATGTTTGGCAACCTCTTGCGTGAGTGCGGCGTGCTCAACTCCCTGTCCGAGACCGCACAGAAGGTGCTGGCGAACCTCATCACCATCTTCCTCGGCATCACCATTGCTTTCAAAATGCACTTCTCCCAGTTCCTGCAATGGGACACACTGCTCATTTTGGGCCTTGGTCTGGTGGCGTTTATCGTGGACACCGCCGGTGGCGTGCTGTTTGCGAAGTTCTTAAACCTGTTCCTCAAAAAGAAGGTCAACCCCATGATCGGTGCCGCCGGTATCTCGGCGTTCCCGATGTCCGGTCGCACGGTGCATAAGATGGGCTTGGCAGAAGATAACCAAAACTTCCTGCTGATGCACTCAATGGCCGTCAACGTGTCCGGTCAGATTGCTTCGGTTATTGCCGGCGGTTTGATTATCTCACTAGTCAACCCCTTCATGTGATAACTTAAGGAGGTATAACAGATGAATCTTTTGACAAACAAATTTGAACCTCTTAATATTTGGGAATCTCTCGGAGTTATGGGCAAGGGTATGCTCGCCATCTTTACGGTGGCTGCCATCATCACCCTGACTGTGGTGGAGCTCAACAAGTCTGCCGGCAGAAAGAAATAATCACACAAACCCAAAAGGACGGCAAC
>JAZSHG010000085.1:0-2570 GCA_045533135.1 Acutalibacteraceae bacterium | reverse complement strand
TCCTACAACACCAAACAAAAACACACCTGTGAAGGCTCACAGGGGTGAAATTATACGCAGAGTTATAATCATATACCGATATTACTTCTTGGAATGACGCGTGGGCGGTTCAACAGGCAAAACCGCCTGAAAAACGGCGGTATGGTTGCGGCTGACGGCGCGGTCGATATGCAACGCGCCGAAATACCAATGACGAAAGGTCACCACATCCTCCAGCACCGACAAAAAGATGTGCACGCCGTTTAGGCGGCGATCGCGCCCGAGCAGACGGCCGCCGGCCTTACCCGAAGGCTCGTGGGTGATGATATAATCGACCGTATTGTTGGCGGCGACGAGCCGCTCACAGGCGCGGCGCATCTGCTCCTCCGATGGCATTTCCTGTTCCCACCACGTGCCGGCCTGCTTGCGAAATTCGCGTTCGGGCGCTTCACTGCCGCCCATCACAAAAAAGGTGCGGCCGTCGATCTCATAGATCTCACCGCGTTGCAGGTGATAGAGGTTATCGTTGATCTGCCGCGCGGTACCGCCCTGCCAATCAACAAGGGGATAGCTTTCCAGCCGATCAAAATTTTCGTGTGCACCGTCCAAAAACGCGACGGTGTATTTCTTTTTGCCCCATTTTTTGAGCAGTTTGGCCTCGGCATCATCGCCGTTCCAAATATATCCAAAATCGCCGCAGATGATAAGGGTATCGCCCTTTTTGAGCTTGCTCAAACCGCGACCGGACAGGCGTTTGGGATCGCCATGGGTATCGCCTGTGACATAGACCATATAAAAACCACCTTTGGGAAAGATTTTCTGAAAAAATTTTTCGCAGTATGCTTGGAAACGACAGAGAATAATGCTATAATAATTCCGTATATATAGTATCACAGAAAATGGGGGTTTGTCTATGCGCGCAAAGCGAATTTTTGGGATTTTGGTCGCTTTTTTGTTGGCGGCCTTGCCGATCATATCCCCCATGACGGTATCTGCCGCACGTTCTGACCGTCCGCTTTATGCGTTGCCGCCGGAAATTGAGGAAAAAATGAACGCCGAGGCGTATCTGCTGGTAAGTCTTGGCACCGATGCGGATGATGACGTGTTGCTGTTTGGAAAAAACTGGAGCGATACGGCGTTGCGCTCGCCTGCCGCGTTGGTGCGGTTGATGGTGGGTATCTGTGCGATGGAGTTGATCGAGGAGCAGGGGTTATCGCTGGAGACCGATACCGGCACGTATCATTCGGGTTGTTTTGATCTGATCGCAGGTACGGGCATTTCGGTGCTGGAATTGCCGCTGGATGCCACCCTCACCCTCGAAGATCTGCTCACCGCGACCATGATGCAGACCGCCGGTGATGCGGCGGTAACGCTGGCAGTGACATTGGCAGGCAGTAATGCCGCTTTCGTGGAGCGGATGAACGAGACCGCCAAGAGGTTGGGTTGTACCGCGACCTCTTTTTCAAATGTGACAGGCTTGGAAGGCGGTAGTCAATATACCAACTGCATTGACCTGTATCGCATTATGCGCCAGGCGATGGAATATCCCGAGCTCAAAGCGATGATGAGCACGGTGGAATATACGGTGCG
Organism: Acutalibacteraceae bacterium; assembly: GCA_045533135.1. GTDB lineage: Bacteria > Bacillota > Clostridia > Oscillospirales > Acutalibacteraceae > HGM12789. The sequence goes on along the minus strand of JAZSHG010000085.1, from coordinate 1,001 downwards.
TTGGCAGGGCGGCAAAAGCATGACCATTGTCAACACCAACGAGCTTATTCGTCCTACCACCTTGAACTATTGCGCCGAATGCGTGGCCGGCCGTACCGGCTATACCAAAGAGGCCGGTCGCTGTGTCGTGTCGGTGGCGCAAAACAACGGCTATGAATATATGGCGATCGTGTTGGGATGCCCGGACACCAACGAACAGGGTGTGGGCGGTCTGCAATATGATGACAGCCGTGCACTGTATAAATGGGCGTGGGAGAATTTGTCCTATACCACGTTGGTCGCCAAAGGCGAAGTGATCGACCGTATGCCGGTCGATCTGGCCGCCGAAACCGATTCGGTCACGTTGGTCGCCAAAGAAAATGTGGCGATCGTGTTGCCAAGCGGCTTTGATCAAAAGACGATCATCCGTGAGGTGGTGCGCGTGAACGATGTGGAGGACGGTGCTATTGATGCGCCGATCAAACGCGGTGAGGTCTATGGCACACTGATCCTTAAGATCAACCTGGATCAAGTGATCGGTGAGGTGGAGCTGGTGGCCTCGGAAGGGGTGCCGCGCAGTTCGTTTTTGCATGCGTGGCGGCAGGTGACCGACTTTTTGGCTACCCCGTGGTTTTATATCGCGGTGGGTGTGGTGTTGCTGTTGCTGTTTGGCTATATTGCGCTCAACCTCTATTATAACCGCAAACGCCGCAAGAACAACCAGCGCCGTGTAAGGCAATATAAGTAAAATAGTGCAGAAGCCGAAAGGATATGCGCCTGTGCAGCGCGCACCTACCTAAAATCAACATTTGTAGGGCGCGACGTCCTCGACGCGCCGTGGGTACGCACCTACGTGGCAGTTATATTCGCCTATGCGGCGCGCACCTACTTTCTTTGCGAAAAGAAAGTAGGCAAAGATTCGCCAAAGGAAAACCTTTTCGATAGGTTTTCCTTTGGAATCCTTTCCCTAACGACCAAGGGGGTGACCACCCCCTTGGATCCCATTTAGCGAATGCGCTGAG
>JAZSHG010000252.1:0-13027 GCA_045533135.1 Acutalibacteraceae bacterium | reverse complement strand
GGAATCCTGCCGATTATGAAGCCGATATGGGCGAGATGACCGCCGAGGAAGCAGAGGCGGAATTTGCGGCACTTGGATTCTGATATCACGAAAAAGGAGTGGGCGGTTATGCCTGAAAATGCTGTGTATCACCGCCCCGTTTTACTGGAACAAACCCTGTCGGCTCTTGCCGTACGCTCTGATGGCGTTTACTTGGACGGCACAGCCGGCGGTGGCGGACATTCCTTTGCGATTGCTTCGCGCCTGACGACAGGCCGCTTGATCGCCTTGGATCAAGATCCCGATGCGATAAAGGAAGCGTCACGCCGACTGGAAGGCTTACCTGTGACTGTCGTGCGTCGGAACTTTCGACGTATGGGCGACGTGCTTGATGAGTTGGGCGTGGATGGTGTGGACGGCATTTTGCTGGATATCGGCGTTTCGTCACATCAGCTGGATACCGCTGAGCGCGGCTTTTCCTATCACGCTGATGCGCCGCTTGATATGCGTATGAGCCAAGAGGGGCCAACAGCCGCAGACATCGTCAACACCTGGGATGAACAAAAACTGGCGCAGATATTCTTTGCTTTTGGCGAGGAAAAGTTTTCTCGGCAGATTGCACGCAAGATCGTTCGTCAGCGTGAAACGGCGCCGATTGCCACGACGTTGGAGCTGGCGGAGCTGATCAGCGCAGCGGTTCCTGCGGCGGCACGACGTGACGGTCACCCGGCGCGCCGCGTGTTTCAAGCGTTACGTATCGCCGTCAACGGCGAACTGGAGGCGCTGGATGAAGCACTGGATGTAGCCTTTGATCGCTTGAAGGTGGGTGGCCGCTTGGCCATTATCACCTTCCATTCGCTGGAGGACAGGTTGGTTAAGGTGCGATTCAACGAATGGCGTAAAGGTTGCGTTTGTCCACCGGATTTTCCGGTTTGCGTCTGCGGACGTACCCCGGCCGGACAGTTGGTGCTACGCCATCCTGCCGAGGCAACTCCCGAAGAGCTGGAAAGTAATCCTCGCAGTCGTAGCGCACGGTTGCGCTGTATAGAAAAGCTACATGAACGATATTGATAACCTTTAAAGGAGATGGGCAAAATGATGGAACAAAACGGCTCGCAGGCTTATGACCTGTCACTATTCGAGCCTCGCAAAGCAAAAGTCACCAATATTGCGCCCAATAAAAAGCAAGTTAAAGCCAATCGTAAACGTGCACGTGCGCAAGCGATACTCAACACGGTTGCCGTGTTTTTTGCCGCGGCACTGGTGATCTGCGCACTGGGTATGCTGATCGTCAGCCAGGTGCAGTTGACCGAGATGAACAAGACGGTTACAGAGCTTGAAGGTGAGCTGGCAATCTTGGAGAGCGAGGGCAAGTCGCTCGCACACAATCTGGCGGCACAGACCTCCAATGAGCAAGTGGAAGAATATGCCAAATCTCACGGCATGCAGCAGATAGAGTCGGCACAGATCGGTTACTTCTCGGTAGATAACAACGATGTGACCAAAACACCCGCTGAGGAGCCCTCTTGGTTGGAATCTCTTTGGGAAGGTGTTGTGCATTTTTTTGGTGCTGATGCATAAGGATAATATGAGATGGACGGTAGCTTAAAACTAAGTTTGTGTCCGTCACTGTTCGAGAGTTGGGATAAGACTATCACAACTCTCGCTTTTGTTTCTTGATTTTATTACCGGTGAGGTGAATGGTGTGGAAAACCCATCTCAAAAGAATAAAACGGCGCCTACAAAGCTGATGCGTAAGAAAGCCATATTCGTTTTCTTTTTCATTTGTGTAGTGCTTTTTGGCGGCAGTGTGGTAAAGCTGGGCAAGCTACAACTTATCGAAACCGACCAGTGGCAACAACGCGCCACCGACCAACAGCTTAGTGATACCACGATCACGCCAAGCCGCGGCACCATTTATGATGCGAATGGGCACATTTTGGCAGAGTCACAGTTGGTGTGGAAAATTATCATGTCGCCCAGCACGATAGGCGGCGATACGGATGCGGACAAGGAAGCAACACGCAACTTGATCGCAGACGAGGTTTCCGAGCTGTTGGGCATTGATCGGGAAAAGCTGTACAAACAAACCCAGCGCACGCAATCGCAATATGAAGTGGTCAAGGGGAAGATGGAGCGCGAGGAGGTTGAACGATTCTCTGCATGGGCAGAGGAGCGCGAGCTGACGCACATTTTCCGCGTTATCAATGACTACAAACGCGTCTACCCTTACGGCAATCTGCTGTCCAGCACACTTGGTTTTGTCGGTACAGACGGCTATGGACTCTATGGCTTGGAAGCGGAATACAACCAAACCCTCAGCGGTACGCCGGGGCGTATCGTAACCGCACAAAACGGTTGGGGTGACGAGCTGACAACCTCGCTCAAATATGAGAAGACGGTGGATGCTACCGATGGGTACAGCCTGGTGCTGACCATCAACCAAACGGTACAACAGTATGTTGAGAAATATCTTGACGATGCGGTCAAGGTTAATGTGTGCGGCAATCGCGGCTGTGCCATTGTTATGAACGTGAAAACGGGCGCCATCGTGGCAATGGCCACCAAGGGCGACTTTGATCTTAATGATCCGTTTGCCATCGCCGATCCCGACACCAAGGCGCAGTTGGCGTTGCTTGCAGGTGACGAAAAATCCGCGGCTATCAAGGCGGCACAAGAAAAACAGTGGTCTAATAAGGCCATTTCTGAATATTACGAGCCCGGCTCAGTGTTTAAGATGTTCACCTTGTCGATGGGCTTGGAAGAGGGTGTACTTGCAGACGGTGACCACTATTCGTGCAGTGGCTCCTATGTCGTGCAAGGACAACGGATGCGCTGTTGGGCACACGGACACGGCGGCCAAACGCTGATGCAAGCACTGTCCAACTCCTGTAACCCTGCCTTTTTCCAGATGGGCGAAAAAATAGGCTCATCTATGTTCTATAAGTATTTCGTCGGTTTCGGTTTTACCGAGCAGACGGGCGTGGATATGTTGGGCGAGGCTGTGTCCAGCCCCAGTATGTATCACGGCCCCAATCAGACGATTCTGAACACCGCCACTTCGGCCATCGGGCAGACCTTCGCGATCACCCCGATTCAGATGATTACCGCCATTTCGGCTGTTGCCAACGGCGGCTACTTGATGCAACCGTATATTGTGTCTCAGGTGAAAGATGTTGACGGCAACATCGTGTCCACCACCACGCCGACCGTAAAACGCCAGGTGATCTCACAGGGTGTGTCGCAACACGTGCGCGAGATGCTGGAAAAAGTGGTTGATGGCGGCGGCGGTAAAAATGCGTATGTGGCAGGCTATCGTGTGGCCGGCAAGACCGGTACGGGCGAGCAGACCACGCGGGGCTCAAAAGAAAATGGGTTGAGCTATGTTGTAGGCTCCTTTGGCGGTTTTGCTCCTGCTGATGACCCGGAATATGCCGTGTTGGTTATGCTGGATGATCCCAACGGCAGTTATCGCTATGGCGGTACCATTGCCGCGCCTGTGGCAGGCGATATTATGGAGGCTATTTTGCCCTATCTCGGCGTCGAACCGCAATATACGGAGGAGGAGCTGGCGGCAATGAACCGCTCGACTCCTGATGTGAACGGCAAAGAGGTGGCAACCGCCAAACTGCGTTTGGAAAGCGCAGGTCTGACCGTGCAGGTGCGCGGCGACGGCAACACGGTGCTCAAACAGGTGCCCTCTGCCGGTACGACGATTCCGGCTGGCGGCACAGTGGTGCTGTACACCGATGACGAGAGCCAAGAGCGTACGGTGAAGGTCCCCGATTTTTCGGGGCTTAGTGTCACAAGGGTGAACAGCTTGGCAACAAACAACGGATTAAACGTGCAGATGACAGGCTTGAGCTCCGGCAGCAGTGAAGCGTTTGTGGTGTCGCAAAGCATAGAGGCAGGCACAGAGGTACTGCGTGGCACGGTGATCAAGGTCAGCTTTATTTATAATTCACGTGACGATATGTAAGAGACGGATGGCAAGGCAAGGAGTGATGGTATGCGTCTTTCACAACTGATGATGGGTATTGACGGCCGGTGGCCGGATATAGAAATCAAAGGAATCACCTGTGATTCTCGCCGTGTAGAGGACGGCTGGCTGTTTGTGTGCATTGCGGGCAACGCTCGTGACGGCCACGACTATGCTCCTGCCGCCGCCGAAAAGGGTGCGGCGGTTATCTTGACACAGCGTGACATTGGCGTTGCAGGACAGCATATACTGCCCGATACCCGTGCCGTTTGGCCGGTGATTTGTGCCAACTGGTTTAACCACCCGGCCGAAAAGATCAAATTGATCGGCTTTACCGGTACCAACGGCAAGACGACGTCTACCTTCCTCATGAAGCACCTGCTTGAGCAAATCGGCAAAAAAGTGGGGCTTATCGGTACCATTTGCAATATGATCGGAGACAAGGAGCTTCCCTCCGGACACACGACCCCCGATGCCTATGAATTGCAGGAATTGCTTGCGAAAATGGTGGAAGAAAACTGTGAGTATGCAGTGATGGAGCTGTCTTCGCACGCACTGGACCAAGGACGTGCGGCAGGATTGCATTTTGAGGCCGGCGTTTTCACCAACCTCACACAAGATCACCTGGACTATCACGTGACAATGGAAAACTATATGGCGGCCAAAAAACGCTTGTTTTCTCAGTGCCGACTGGGTGTTTTTAATGCGGATGACCCGTGGACGCCGCAAATGATGGAAGGCTTGACCATTCCCACCTTTACCTTCTCCTTGGGGAATGATGCCGCCACCTATACGGCACGCAACGTGCGTTGCCGTGCTGACGGCGTGGATTTTGAGCTGTTGACGATCGGGCAGATCGGTCGCGTGCGTTTGGGGATCCCCGGTACGTTCTCCGTGTATAATGCAATGGGCGTGGCCGCGTGCGCGCTGGCGCTTGGAATGCCCTTTGACACCGTGGTATCGGCGCTGTCCAAGGCCAAAGGTGTCAAAGGCCGCGTGGAAATTGTTCCCGCCGACCGCCCTTATACGGTCGTTATCGACTATGCCCACACGCCCGATGGCCTGGAAAATGTGTGTAAGACCTTGAAAGAGGGCTGTAAAGGACGGCTCATTGTGCTGTTTGGTTGCGGCGGTGACCGCGACCGCGGTAAGCGTCCGAAAATGGGCGCTATTGCCGCCGCCTATGGCGATGTAACCGTGGTGACCTCGGATAATCCGCGCTCGGAAGAGCCCACGGCGATTATTGACGATATTGTGGCAGGTATTCCTGCAGGAACACGGTATCACGCAGAGCCCGATCGCACAGCGGCGATCGCCTGGGCGCTGAAAAATGCACAGCCCGACGACACGGTGCTGTTGGCAGGCAAAGGTCACGAGACCTACCAGGTGCTTAAAAACGAAACCATCCACATGGATGAGCGTGAAATCATTGCCGCTGTGCTGGCACAGGGGTAAAAACAGGAGAGTATAAAAATGACGACAGAAATGATTGCGCTGTTAGGCATCGGCGCACTGACTTCGTTTGTGTTGACCGCTGTTTTGGGAAAATGGCTTATTCCCGTGTTGCATCGGCTGAAATTTGGGCAGACTATCCGTGAGATTGGTCCTGCATGGCATAAAAACAAGCAGGGAACCCCCACCATGGGCGGTATCCTGTTTATTTTCGGCACGCTGGCGGCGATGCTGGCAGGCTTGGTGATCGGCGAATATGCTCTCGGTGTGCCGATCTTTTCTGCTACGTCACTGACCCTGACGCGCTTGTTTGCAGGCCTGATCCTGGCGCTTTGCTGTGGCTTTATCGGATTTATCGATGACTATATCAAGGTGGTCAAAAAACGTAACCTGGGACTGACCAGCCTGCAAAAGCTGTTGGCGCAACTGCTTACTTCATTAGGGTATGCGCTGTCCCTCTATATCGCAGGCGGCACTTCGATGTGCATTCCTTTTCTTGGCGAGGTTGACCTTGGCTTGTGGTTTATCCCATTGTGCATGTTCCTGGTGGTCGGCTTTACCAATGCCACCAACCTGACGGACGGCATCGACGGCCTTTGCTCCTCTGTGACCACCGTTGTATCGCTGGCATTTTTGGCGGTGGCAGGCATTTTTGCACAAAACGGACAAAGTTTGTGGGCGGCGGTGCTTTGCGGTGGCCTCTTGGGCTTCCTTTTGTGGAATAAGCATCCTGCCAAAGTGTTTATGGGTGACACAGGCTCGCTGTTTTTGGGCGGCGCCTTGTGTGCGCTGGCGTTTGGCATCGGCCAGCCGTGGCTGCTGTTGCCGTTTGGTATTGTCTATGTATTGGAAACAGCATCGGTGATGTTGCAGGTGGCGTACTTTAAGCTGACACACGGCAAGCGCCTTTTCAAGATGAGCCCGATTCACCACCATTTTGAGATGTGCGGCTGGAGCGAGAACAAGATCTGCACTGTGTTCTGCTTGGTGACAGTTGTTGTGTCTGCCTTGACGATTTGGTGGGGCATTTCGGCAAATTGGTGGTCACCCATTTGATTTTTGTTTATAAGCGTTAAAGAAAGGAGTGAGCGACATGGCGGCAGAAATGACCGCAACGCCGACGGCAAAGGCGAAAAAGAAAATGAAGCTCTTTTTTGCGGAGCATGGGTTTGATATGCCCTTTTTGGTGTTGCTGATAGCGGTGCTGATCGTGGGACTGATATGCCTGTTTTCTGCGAGCTATGTTTATGCTTACTACTGGTACGATAATAGCTACTACTTTATAGGAAAGCAGATATTTTACGCGCTTTTGGGACTTGGCGCGATGCTTTTGGTCTCTTTTGTTGATTATCACATTTTGCACAAGCTGGCCATACCGGCGATTGTTATCGCGTGGATATTGTTGGTGGTTGCATATTTTTCACCCAGTCCAACAGGCGTGCGCCGATGGATCACATTGCCGGTCATCGGTGAATTTCAGCCTTCTGAAGCGGCAAAATTTGCTTTGGTGCTGATATTTGCACATTTGATATCGCTAAACTACCGCAATATGAAACGCTTTGGCAAAGGCTTTATGCCGCTGATGGCCATTTTGGGCGTGACTTGCGGCTTGGTGGTCATTGAGCCCCACCTGTCCGGCACGATTTTGTTGGCCGGTATCGGCTTTGTGATGATGTTTGTGGGCGGTACTCGTTTGCGGTATTTGCTGGGTGTTGCGGCGATTGCAATAGCCGCAGTCTACTACCTGGTGGTAGAAAAAAACTATGAAATGGACCGAATTGTGGTGTGGCTCGATCCGATGGGCACCTACACCGATCCGGATCTGGTCATAAACGGCTTGTCAGGGCGCGACTTGGCCTGGCAGACGGTGCAATCTCTGTTTGCGGTTGGTTCGGGCGGCCTTATGGGCACAGGACTTGGCAACTCGCGCCAAAAGCATCTGTTTTTGCCCGAACCGCAAAACGACTTCATTTTTGCGATCGTTTGCGAAGAGCTGGGCTTTGTCGGTGCTGTGCTGATTATTTTGCTGTTTGCCCTACTGGTGTGGCGCGGCTTTTTGATCGGTATGCGCGCCAAGGATAAGTTCGGTATGCTTTTGGCCATTGGTATGTCGGCGCAGGTTGGTATACAGGTGGCGCTCAACATCGCGGTTGTGACAAACCTGATGCCCAACACAGGTATCAGCCTGCCGTTTTTTAGCTTCGGTGGCTCATCATTGGTTATGCTACTATGTCAAATGGGCGTTATGTTGGCCATATCCAGACAGTCGCGTATGCAAAAAGAAGAGCCCCCCAAAGTAGAGGAGGAAGCCGCGTGAGAGTATTAATGGCAGGCGGCGGTACAGCAGGGCATATCAACCCTGCATTGGCGATCGCCGCCAAAATAAAACGAGAGATCCCCGATGCCCAGATACTGTTTGTCGGTGTCGAAGGACGTATGGAAACGCGCTTGGTTCCTGCGGCCGGCTATCCCATCAAGACGATGGATGTGCGCGGATTTTCACGCAAGCTGACGCCCGGCGGCATTTGGTATAATATCGGTGCGGCACGCCGCGTTTTGGCGGCAGGCCCTGTCAGCCGCCGTATCCTCAAGGAGTTTAAGCCGGATGTTGCGATCGGCACAGGCGGTTATGTTTGCGGCCCTGTGTTGCGCCAGGCGCAGAAAATGGGTATCCCTGTCATCTTGCACGAGTCCAATGCGCTTCCCGGCGTCACCACCAAAATGCTTGCCAAAAAGTCGGCGGCAGTGTTGCTCGCTGATCAAGCGGCGGCCAAGCACTTGCCGGATGGTTGCCGCACGATTGTGACCGGCAACCCCCTGCGTGAAGGCTTTTTTACTATGGATAAGGTGGCCGCGCGCAAGGAGTTGGGCCTGGACAGCCGTCCATTGGTGCTGTCCTATGGCGGCAGTTTGGGCGCCGCACGCATCAATGAGGCGATGATAGGTGTGCTGGAACGCAGTGCCGCCGAAGGTCACCTGCAACATATTCACGCTACGGGCAGTGGCGGTTGGGAAAGCGTGTCCCAAGCTTTAACAGAAAAAGGTGTACCGCTTGACAAAAACGGTATTTCTGTGAGAGAATACATTAACGATATGCCGCGCTGTATGGCGGCGGCAGATTTGGTCATCTGTCGTTGCGGTGCGATGACGATGAGTGAGTTGCCTGCGGCAGGCAAAGCGGCAGTGCTGATCCCCTCACCGTATGTGGCGGAGAATCATCAGCACTATAACGCAATGGCACTGGTGGAAAAAGACGCCGCTTTGTGCCTGGAGGAAAAAGATCTGAGCGCTGATAGTCTGTGGGAGGCTATCTCGCAACTGACGGCTTCCCCCGAAACGCTCAAAAGGATGGGCGAAAATGCGCGCGCGGCGGCTATTTTTGATGCTGACGAGCGCATTTGGCAGGCGATACGTTCCGTTATCGGTTAAACAGTAACCCTGCCCAAGCCGTTTGTCATACCCTGTCAATGAACCAATTGACAGGGAGGCGATACCGGTGGATGAACTGTATGTGGAGGGCGGACACCGCTTGCAGGGAGAACTGCCGATCCACGGGGCAAAAAATAGCGTGTTACCGCTGTTGGCGGCGACGGTTTTGGTGCCGCAGGCGGTGACGTTTACCAACTGCCCATCCCTTTCCGATGTGGATGCGGCGTTGGCGATATTAGACAATTTGGGGTGCAAAACCCGACAAAACGATACGGTCATTACTGTCGACGGCACCACATTGTCTGCTGCCGGCATACCCGACAGCTTAATGCGGCGGATGCGCTCTTCGATCATGTTTTTGGGCCCACTGCTCGCACGATGCGGAGAGGCCACCGTGTCCTTGCCCGGTGGATGCGAGCTGGGGCCTCGCCCGATAGATTGGCACTTGTCAGCACTGGGAAAGTTGGGCGCACAGGTGTCGGAAAACGCCGGGCGATTATATGTTTGTGCCCCAAGAGGGCTGCACGGATGTGAGTTGTCATTGAGCTTTCCCAGCGTTGGCACGACCGAAAACGTGTTGATGGCGGCGACGTTGGCAAGGGGTGTAACGGTACTGCATAATGCGGCACAAGAGCCTGAGGTGGCAGATTTGTGCCGCTTTCTCAACTGTTGCGGCGCACGCATTTCCGGTATTGGAGGCAGTCGACTGATCATTGAAGGTGTCGATCGTTTGCACGGCTGTGAGTACCGTGTGATGCCCGACCGTATGGAGACCGTCACCTATGCTTTGGCGGCGGCGGTCACAGGCGGCGAACTGAGCCTTGTCGGCATAGACAAAGCATCGCTTTGCCCGACGTTGTCCGTGCTGGAAGAGATGGGATGCACCATCCAATGCGAGAAGCATCATCTGTGCATCCAAGCGCCTGCACGATTGCGTTGTGTGTGCGGTGTGCGCTCTATGCCATATCCCGGATTCCCCACAGATGCGATGGCGCCGTTTATGACGGCGGCGTGTGTGGCAAAAGGTACGTCCGTTTTTACCGAAACGGTGTTTGAAAATCGGTACCGTCATGTTGATGAGTTGCGCCGTATGGGCGCACGCGTATATGTGAACGGCCGTATGGCTGTGGTTGAAGGCGGCAATTTGCACGGCGCAACGCTGCAATGTACCGACTTGCGCGGTGGGGCGGCCTTGCTGTTGGCGGCTTTGGCGGCCGATGGCGAAAGCAGACTTGGGGCGTTACATCATTTGGAACGTGGGTATCCCATGTGGGAGAAAAAGTTGCGTCAAGCAGGCGCACAACTTTGCAGGATCAAGTAAACAAAAGGACGGAGAACAGTTATGGCGCAAAGCACGAGAAAAAAAGCACCGTCAAGGCGAGCAGATACGATCAAAGTGATCGTGACGCTCACCTTGATCATCGTCGTGCTCAGTGTGGCAAGCATGGTGCTTTGGAGCGTGACACCTACGGATATTGCCAACGGAGAAACGCCGTTTTTGTCTTTGGAATCGATCGTTGTCGAGGGCGAAACGCGTTATGCGCACGAGCAAATCGTGGATGTCAGCGGTCTGTATGTCGGCCAAAGTATCTTTTCTGTCAGCAAGGTGGAGGCGTGTGAGAATATTCTCAAGGCTTTCCCCTATATTGAGTCGGTCAACATAGAGAATCGTTCGGTTAGTGAAGTGTGCATCACTGTGAAAGAATCTACGGTGATGGGCGCAGTACATTGCGGCGGTCAATGGCTGTTGGTCAGCACCGCGGGTAAAGGCTTGGAATTTATGGATGTCGTTGGCACAAGACCGCCACGGTGTATGTATCTGCGCGGCGTCACCCCCTTGGTTGGAGCCGGTATTGGAAAACGGGTGTTGGATAACCGTAGCTTTACCGTGGCAAAAACACTTTTGCAGGCGTTTGATTACTATAAATGGACTACGGTATCGGAAATATCCCTTGGCGATATGACAGATATCCGTTTTAAGCTGGATGGCTGTACAACGGTGAAACTGGGATCTGACGGCAACCTAAAACAGCAGATGGAAGTGCTGTCTACCGCGATCCCCAAACTTAAAGGCACCTATGGTGACCGCTTGCGTGGCGTGGTGGACGCCAGCTCCTATTCGCGCAAGGGCGCAAAACCTCAAGTGATATACACGCCGCAAGAGGTGTTGGATGAACAGGCGGAAAACCTTGAAAAAAGTGACGTACAAGACTAAAAAAATAGTATCTGCTACTTGCAAAAATCTATCTATTGTGTTACAATGAGTGAAAGAAGTATACACGTAGGGGCGAAAGCCCGTTAGACCATAAAAACGGGAGGAATTTTCATGGGATTCCAGTTTGATACGCACTATGTCGATGGGACACAAATCGCTGTTGTAGGTATTGGTGGTGCCGGTGGCAACGCTGTCAACCGTATGGTCAGCGCCGGCATTCAGGATGTTGAGTTCGTCGCAATGAATACCGACCAACAGGCGTTGACCAGTTCTGATGCTACGCACAAATTGCAGTTGGGCGAAAAATTGACGCGCGGCCAGGGCGCCGGCGGCAATCCCGAACGCGGTCAGCGTGCCGCTGAGGAGAGCCGTGAGGAGATCTCCGCGTTGCTTAAAGGCAAGGATATGGTGTTTATCACCGCCGGCATGGGCGGCGGCACCGGCACAGGTGCGGCACCCATCGTGGCAGAGGTTGCCCGTGATATGGGTATTCTGACTGTCGGCGTGGTGACAAAACCGTTTGGTTTTGAAGGCCGCAAGCGCATGGAGCAGGCAGAGGGCGGTATTGCCGCACTGCGTGAGCATGTGGACAGCTTGGTGGTCATTCCTAACGATAAGCTCAAAGAGGTCAGCGAGACTCGCTTGACTTTAGCCAATGCGTTCCAGATTTCTGACGATGTTTTGCGCCAAGGTGTGCAGAGCATTGCGGAACTCATCACCACCCACGGCTTCGTCAACCTGGACTTTGCCGACGTCAAGGAAGTGATGAAGGATGCCGGCTATGCGCACATGGGCGTAGGCTTCGCCGAGGGCAAAGACAAAGCGGTGATGGCGGCACAGGCTGCCATTTCCAGCCCTCTGCTGGAAACCAGCATCGACGGTGCGACCGGCTTGATCCTCAATTTCACCGCTCCCTCCGATTTCGATTTGGCGGAGATGGACGAGGCGGCAACGCAGGTCACGCGCTATGCGCATCCCGATGCGCGCGTCTACTGGGGTGTTGCGTTTGACGATTCCTTGCAGGATGCGGTGCGTGTCACGGTGATTGCTACCGGCTTCTCCAGCGAGAACAAGGCAAGCGCTCCGGTGAACAAAAAGCCTGAGGAAAAAGATGATAAGGATATCTTCTTTGGCAATCCCTTTATCTCGTCCTTGCAGAAGAACCAAGAGGAAGCCGAGCTGCAGGAGACGCCTGCCGCTTCCACTCCTGTTGAAAAAGAAGATGATGGCGATTTCATCGACATCATGTCCATTTTCAAGAAACGCCAGGATTGATATGATACGAAATTCCCGTCGGAACGTTAGGCGTTCCGACGGGTTTCTTTTTGCAAAAAGTTCACGGCTTTTTTACAAGAATATCGGCTCAAAATCTTGCTTAAACGGGGAATATGTGGTATACTTGTAAAGATATAATGAGGAGAGTATACATTGCGGTGAAAAGGAGGCGAAAGCGTGATCATTTTGGGGATCGATCCCGGTTATGCCATTGTCGGCTGGGGCTTGATACAATATGAACATGGACGTTTTCGCCCCTTGCGATTTGGCGCGGTGACAACGCCTGCCGATATGCCCTTTTCCGAGCGCATTGATGTGATCTATCGTGAGCTGTCCGCTATTCTGGCATCTGCCAAGCCGGATGCCATGGCGGTGGAACGGCTCTACTTTCAAAACAACCAAAAGACGGCCATCGATGTGGCGCAGGCGCGCGGTGTGGTGTTGCTGGCCGCCAAGCATAAGGAAGTGCCGGTGTATGAATATACACCTTTGCAAGTGAAGAGCGCTGTCACAGGCTTTGGCCGTGCGGAAAAGCCGCAGGTGATGGAGATGACACGCCGTTTACTGCGACTGAGCGAAGTGCCAAAGCCCGATGATACGGCGGACGCATTGGCGATCGCTATTTGTCACGGACAGATGGGCGGCACAGCGCTTAAAAGAAGCGTTGTTAACGCACAATTGGGAGGGAAAACGTAATG
>JAZSHG010000136.1:0-3310 GCA_045533135.1 Acutalibacteraceae bacterium | reverse complement strand
GGACTTGAACCCGTACGCCAAAGACACACGCACCTCAAACGTGCCTGTCTGCCAGTTCCAGCACTCGCGCATATTGATGCCGACTAAAGTCAGCGTTGCTTATTATAACACCTCAAGCGGCGACTGTCAACCGTTTTTTCACCTTTTTCTCGGCGCATTTTTCAACGTCGGCGGTTTGACAAGCCTTTTTTCTTTTGTTATACTGATAAAAAGATAGTTTGAAAGGGGTGTGGGGTCTTTATGTGGGAGCATTTGCCGTCGCTTAACAGTTTCAAAGGCATTGGTGCCAAGCGGCTGGAGCAATTTGCGCGGTTGGGGATTCGCTCTGCCGCGGATCTATTACAGCATTTTCCGCGCGGCTATGAGGATTGGTCCGCGCCTGTTTTGGTGCATGAGGCACCCATCGGCGAGGCCTGCTGTGTGCGCGCCACACTTATCACCTCCCCCACCACCCATCGCATACGCAAGGGGCTGACGCTCTACAAATGCGTGGCATTTGACGGTGTGCATCGCTTGCAAATCACCCTGTTTAACAACCCCTATTTGGCGGAAAAGTTGCGGCGCGACGAGGACTATTATTTTTACGGTGTGGTGACTGCACCGCCTTTTGCGATGGCATCGCCACAGATCGAGCCTGCCAACCGTCCGCCACGCATTCGGCCACTTTACCCCCTCACCGAGGGGCTTTCTTCGCGCATGGTCGAGGGTGCGGTGCGGCAGGCGCTGGATTATCTGCGACAAGCCAATCTGCCCGATCCGCTCCCTTTGGAAATACGGCAGAAAAACGATCTTTGCGATCGGCTGACCGCTTTGGAGCAGATCCATTTTCCCACCGACCACCTCTCGCTGGCGGCGGCACGCAAGCGGCTGGTATTTGAAGAATTGCTCACCTTACAGCTCGGGATGCTCCAAATGCGGTTGCATCAACACACAGCTGTGCCGCCCACCATCACGCAGGACACCACAGCGGCGTTTTTGGAGCTTCTCCCCTTTTCGCCCACCAACGCCCAAGCACGGGCACTGCGTGAGGCGGTAGCGGATATGCAGGGCGACAAGCCGATGAACCGCTTGTTACAGGGCGATGTGGGCAGTGGCAAGACCGCCGTTGCCGCAGGACTTGCTTTTGTGGCTATACGCAACGGCTGGCAAGCGGCGCTGATGGCACCGACCGAGATTTTGGCAGAGCAACACGCGCGCTCGCTGGAAAAGTTGTTGGCACCTGCCGGAATTACCGTGGGGTTACTGCTTGGTTCCACACCTGCGGCGCAAAAACGGCAGATTTATGCCGGACTTGCCGACGGCTCGATACAGCTTGCCATCGGCACCCATGCGTTATTATCTACGCAAGTGCAATTCCAAAAGCTGGGCTTGGTGATCACCGACGAGCAACACCGTTTCGGTGTGGCACAGCGCGCAACGCTGTCTGCCAAGGGTGTGACACCGCACCGTTTAGTGATGTCTGCCACCCCCATTCCGCGTACACTGGCGCTGATTCTTTACGGCGATCTGGATATTTCGGTGCTGGACGAATTGCCGCCCGGGCGACAACCCGTTGCCACCTATGCGGTGGGCAGTGACAAGCGCGAGCGCGCGTATAACTATATCCAAAAGCATCTTGACGAGGGCAAGCAAGGCTATCTCGTCTGTCCGTTGGTGGAGGAAGGGGAATCTGACCTGACCCCTGCGGCACAGTTGTCTGAAAAGCTCTCGAAGGGGCGCTTTGCCGCCTATCGGTTGGGGCTTTTGCACGGGCGCATGAAGGGCGCGCAAAAGGATGCGGTGATGGCGGCGTTCGCACGCGGCGAGATCGACCTTTTGGTGTCCACCACCGTTATTGAGGTGGGTGTGGACGTCCCCAACGCCGCCATTATGGTGATTGAAAATGCCGAGCAGTTTGGTTTGGCACAGCTACATCAGTTGCGTGGACGCGTGGGGCGCGGCAAGACGGCGTCGACCTGTATTCTCATCTCTGACGCGCAAAATGAGGAGGGAAAACGGCGGTTGCGCGTGATGTGCGACACCAACGATGGCTTCCGTATCGCCGACGAGGATCTGAAGTTGCGTGGACCCGGTGACTTTTTCGGGCATCGACAGCACGGTCTGCCGCAGTTGCATATCGCCGACCTGTCGGCGGATATGGGGCTTTTATCGCAGGCACAGCACACCGCGCACGCGATTTTGGCAATCGATCCGGCTTTGGAGGATTCCGCGCACCGTGGGTTGGCGGAATTGGTGGCGCATCTTTACGCCCGCGTGGGCGGCAGTGACTTGAATTAACAACGCCGCCTTCGGGCGACACGGGACGTCGAGGACGCCCGAAGGAAGTGCCCTTGGGGTGCGCCGTCCCCTACAATGTTATTTGATAGATTTGCATAACATCGAAAAATCCCCGAAGCTGGTGCTTCGGGTATTTTTTGACACTTTTCGCCGTCAATTATTGCTTCCCATATTCCGAAAGCAACGTATATTCAATTTTTAACGGTTTGTTTGCTTTGCGATAGGTTTCGATGGCTTTTTCGGCTTCATCGGAAGTTATCCATTCATAATCCGCTTCCTTTTCGCTTTTTGACTTGAAGAAAAAACTTTCGTTATTCGCTTGTGACAGGTCGTCTATCAGCCCTACATTCAGAGCATGATAAGCATCCAACGTAATTCTCTCAACAAACGTCAGCTTGCCGTCATTTAGTTTGTAAAAATCATTTCCATTTGTTGCAGCAGAATCAGACCACCAATTCTCGATATACCCGTATTCATATATGTAAAACCCAAATCTTTCGCCGCTAGCGAGGAGATGAACGGCTTTCCCCGATGATATGGTGTATATGTCATACACAAAAGGTCTGTTTGCATCGGATATGATCAATTCTTCCTGACCGTTACTGTCCAGGTCGATTAAGGTAAATCCAATTTCGGAAAGCGATGCGTTGAGCTCATACATGTAACTAAGTTCGGGGTTTTCGGAAATGGCATACAAACCCTCACTATCCCAAGGATAGGCTTCGATAATATTGTTGATTATCTCAGTATATTCACGGGGAAGCGTATCGCCGGCACCTTCCGTTGAAGTCGTCTGCCCATCATTTGCGCCGTTATTGGTTGCGGTATTGTTAGCGCAGGCAGAAAAGAATAAAGAAATACACAACAAAATCGAGATAATAAGCATTTGTTTTTTCACAATATATCACCGCCTTTAATTTATCATATCATGCGCATTTCAAAAAGTAAACACCAACACAAAAAAATCCCCGAAGCTGACGCTTCGGGGATTTTTAATTACAGGTCGATGCGGCCGTAAAGGCTCGCGTTGGTC
>JAZSHG010000098.1:0-7715 GCA_045533135.1 Acutalibacteraceae bacterium | reverse complement strand
AAGTAAAAAAACGGTCACTGTGGGGTTACTCCCCACAGTGACCGTTTTTTCATAACATCATAGATATTTACACCCTTCACAAGACGTAAAAATACACACATATTGCGTGCAAGGCACTGCCCAACACCACAAACAAATGAAACACGCCGTGCATCGGTGGGAATTTTTTACCCACACCGTAAAGTATCGCACCGACGGTATAAGCAATACCGCCTGCCAACAGATACCACAATCCACCGGTTGGTATTGCCTGTAGCGTCACCTTGCCGGCCATCACAATGCACCAACCCATTCCGATGTAGCAAACCATAGAAAATGCGGCGTATTTTTTGAGATCAATAGCCGTCAACGTGATGGCCAGTGCCGCCAAGCCCCACACAACGCCGAACAGCACCCACGACCAGACAGGAGAAACCAACCGTATAGCGCAGAGTAAAATAGGGGTGTAGGTTCCTGCAATAAGAAAGTAGATGGTGCAATGATCCATCACTTGCATCACTTTTTTTGCCGTGCCATGGTGCATGCCGTGATATATGCTGGACATCGTGTACAAGGCTATCAGCGCACTGCCATAAATGGCGCTTCCCACGACACCCCAAGCATTTCCTTTCAATGCGGAGCGGATCACGCACATCACCAAAACCACCACGCCCAAGCCACCGCCCACAATATGGCTCACCATATTGAAGCATTCCTGTGCGTTGGTATAGGCCGGCAAACAGCGATCGCGAAGCTTTGTGCGAGACACCTTACCGCTCCTTTCCTACAAAGAACAGACCAAGCGTACCGGGGCCGGCGTGAGCGCCAATGACAGGACCGATATCCACTACCAGTTCCACATCTGTGCCAAAGCGCTCCTTGACGAGCCCTTTCACGAATGCCACGTCATCATCACATTCCGCATGGCAAATATAGACAGGGCCGGTGGACGGATCTTTCGCCAACTCGCCCATTTTATCAACCAGTGCCTTGAGCGCTTCTTTTCTGCCACGCACTTTCAGGCGACTGACCAAATGTCCCTTGTTGTCCACGTGCAGTACGGGTTTGATACCCAAAAGTCCGCCGGCAAAAGCCGCGAGTGAGCTAACGCGACCACCGCGTTTGAGATACACCAGATCATCCACCGTAAACCAGTGGCACATATTGAGCTTGTTGTCCTCAGCAAATTGTGCCGCCTCCTCGATGGTGGCGCCATCCGCCTTCTTCTGCAAGGTCAAATACAGCAGCATACCAAAGCCGGCAGAAGCACACAGCGTATCTACCACCAGCACTTTGCGGTCGGGATACTTTTCGGCCAACTCTGCGACCGCAATACAGGCCGACTGATAGGTGGTGCTCAGTCCCGAAGAGAAGGCCAAATACAGAATATCATTGCCGGCTTCCAATTCTCCTGCGAAGCAGTCCTTAAAACCGCCAACATTCACAGCAGAGGTCTTGGCAACCTCACCATCACGCATACGCTGATAAAAATCATGCGCCGTCAGATCATAGTTGCTGTACTGTTTTGCATCACCGTCAAAAGCAAAACTCAAGCAAACGTATTTCACACCCCAGGCGTCGAGCATCTCGCGAGAAACATCGCACGCAGAATCGGTGAAGATGGTATATGCTTTTTGGCTCATAATAGGACCTCCTATAAAATCCTCGTATTGGCTTTTTATGTTTGATTTTGTGCTTACAGACGGGCCATCGCCGTCCAGCATATAGTATAGACCATTTCCTGCCAAAATAGCAACCTACTCTTCCGTTTTTGTGGTATCCTGCGGCGATACCGGCCTGTAGAGTTCAAAAGCGTCAATTCTACTGACGGTAGAGCGACACTTTGCGGCTGTTTTTCGCGTCTCCCCCCTTTAGCAATAACCTTTGGCATAATTGTCGCGCGCACACATACACTGCAATGCAAGGCGTTTGTCTGCTTGGAAGGCATTTTTCGTGCTGTGAAAGCAAAACAAGAACATATTTCGGTAAATACTCAGCTTTTTTGCCACATTTAGCGGAAAAACGGTTGAAATCCGCATATTTTATGTTATAATTTGTTTATCAATACAGAAAGGAGCGTAGTGCTTTCAAAACACTACAAAAAAGTGATATGTTTTGTAAATACTGTGGCAAAGAATTGCCCGAAGGCACAACCGTTTGCCCGGCCTGCAACCCTCAAGAGGTTCCTGTGGCCGAAACCCCTGCTATAACCGAGCCTCCCGTGGCGGCTGAAGCCCCTGTGGTGGCCGAAGTACCTGTGGCGCCCGAAACCCCTGCCCAGGTCGAAACCCCTGTTGCGGCGGAAACTCCCACCGCGGAATCCGTCCAAGCAGCAGATGCTGACTTCTCGAATCCCTCTTTCGAAGAGAAACCGAAAAAATCCAAAAAAGGCAAGATCGTTGCCCTTATCTCTGCGGCTGTTGCCGTTCTGTTGGCGGTTGCCGTTGTTTTGAACTTCACCGCTATCAAGGGCTTCTTCATCAAAAACTTCGGCTCTGACGAAGCCTATTTCCAGTATGTCGAAGAACTGGCCTTCTCTGATTTTGCTGATGCCGGCTCCTCCCTGTACGGCAGTCTTCTCTCCAGCTTTGAACAAGCCGACAGCGCTGCCGAGATCAGATTGGATCTGGAGTTGAGCGAGGAACTTATGTCTTTCGCCAACAGTGCCAGCGGCGTAGATGTTGACCTTGATTGGCTCAAAAACATCAGTTGCGTTCTGAATGCCAAATCGGATGATGGCAAGCAGGATATCGGCATGAAATTCCTGCTCGGAAATGCTACCTTGCTTGATCTTCAGTGCTTGTTCGATATGAACGAAAACGAGATGTTCATTGCCCTTCCAAACTTGAGCGATAAATACATCAGCTTGGGCAGCACACTTAGTCTCCTGCAGATGACCGGTACCTCTTTTGAGATCCCCGAGGGTATGCTGGATGCCCTTCCTTCCGAAGGCGAGATCAACGATCTGCTCAAAAAATACCTCAGCATCGCGCTGGATGGCTTTGGCGATGTTTCCAAAGACACCGAAGTGATCGAGGTTGGTGATTGCTCGCAGGAAGTCACTGTTTTGGAGTATGAGCTCACCGGAAAAGACGTCGCGAAAATGCTGAAGGAAGTTCTCAAAGAGCTCAAAAACGACGAGGACGTCAAGGCATGCTTTGATGAGCTTGAGAACTTCATATATGATGAATACCGGCTCCTCCTCATGGGCTCCGGCTATGAACGCGGCGATCTGTACGATATGTTCAAAGAGGGCCTGAGCGATGCTATTGATGAAATCGATCCCTCCGAGGCGCCGAGCGAAACCTTACTCACCCTTGTGGACTACGTAAATGCCAGCCACGAGATCGTGGGCCGTGAGATCGAAGTTGGCGGATTCACTCTTCTGAGCTATATGACCGCTTCCGAAGGCAACGCATTCGCATTCGAAGCAAAATGTGATGCGATCGGTTTGCGCATTACCGGCGACGGAACCGAAAAAGGCGATGCCATTTCTGCTACTTATGACGTCATCGCCGAGGGGCAGAAGCTTTTGGAGCTGGAGCTTGTTGACTTTGTCGCTTCCGAAGGCAGTGACGCAGCAAGCGGCGACATCATCATCTCGCCCTCTTCCGATCTGCTCGACCAGTACCTCGACTCCAGCAACTCTGCCATTGCTCTGCTCGATCCCGCTTTGAAGCTCAGCTTTAGCGGCGAAGGCGATACCTCTTCGGTTGCCTTCAGCGTGTTGAGCAACGGCTCGCCTCTGTTTAGCCTCAAAATGTCTGTTACGACCGACGGTGACAACTCCGTTGAGATGCCCGATGAGAGCGATGCTGTCGACGTTGACAATATCGACGAGTGGGTCAGTTCCATTGATCTGAACAACATCGTTGACGCTCTTGAAAATATCGGACTGCCGAGTGAGTTGCTCACTGCTCTTGAAAACTCTATTGGTGACATCGATCTCAACGAGCTTTTCGACAGCATGGGCGGCTTCGGTTACGGCGATATATACGGGGATTCGTATGAAGATTCTTTCGCCGATATCTATGACGACTATGATGACTACTATGACGACTACTATGATGAGTATTTCAACTAATGCGCATCTCGTCGTGTAACACTTAATCCCACCAATCTTGTTTGGCGCTGATTTTTAATCAGCGCCAAACATTTATCAATGAAACTATTTGTGGTGACGCTTATGGAAATTTCCGTCAAGAATCTGAAAAAGAAATACGGCAAAAAAGAGGTTCTCAAGGATATCTCCTTTTCTGCCAAATCAGGGACGTGCGTGGGCATCCTGGGCGGTAACGGTTGCGGAAAGTCTACGTTACTGTCTATTTTAGCCGGCGTGCAGGCCGCCGACGGTGGTGAATTCCTCTACAATGGAAACGATCTGCTGAAATACACCCGTCAAAGAAACGCACTTGTGGGTTATGTGCCACAGGGCGTGCCTCTGATTGACGAGTTGTCGGCGCGTGATAACCTCTTGCTTTGGTACGATAAAAAGAGCCTGCAAAAAGAGCTGGATTCCGGTCTTTTATCCACGCTCGGCATAAATGATTTCTTGAAAACCCAGGTTTCCAAGATGTCGGGCGGTATGAAAAAGCGGTTATCTATCGGTTGCGCCATGGCAAGCCACCCCCCTGTTTTGCTGTTAGACGAGCCTATGGCGGCCCTTGATTTGTCATGCAAAAAGGTCATATTCGATTATATAGCCAAGATCAAACAGGCTGGCGGCATTATTCTGCTTGTGACACACGACGTCTTAGAGCTTGAGTTGTGCGACGTGTGTTATATCATAAAAGACGGCACCCTGTCCCCGTCCCACTATAACGGTGACATTGATGCCTTGATAAAGAGTTTTTGATATGATGAAATATTTTAACATACAGCTTAAAAAAGCTGTCCGTTTTTTCCCATATCTGTTATTGGTCACGGTCGTCCTGTTTGTCGGGTTGGCCCTCATTCTTGGCGGCATCCTATCGTCAAACAGCCAAAAGCTGGAGAACCAAACCTTCAACATTGGCGTGTCGGGGGATACCGAAAATGAGTTTTTGCAGATGGGCATGGCAGCGTTTCAAACCCTCGACGAAACCCGTTTTTCTCTCGCGTTTATTGAAATGGGTGAAAGCGAGGCGCAGGACGCTCTTGCTTCCGGCGACATATCGGCGTACATTGTTCTGCCCGAAAATTTTGTAGAGAGCGCAATCGCCGGCAAAATAGATCCTATTGAATTCGTAACTACAGCAGAGCTGAGTGACATCAAAACGGTGTTCAAAAATGAGATCACCCGCGCTGTTACCGGTTTTGTTGTTGCATCACAAAAGGGTACCTATGGTATTCACGACGCCTTGTCCGACAATGGGTATCGACAGCTTGCCAACAAGCATCTTACCCCTGTAAGCATCGAATATGTGGATCTGATCCTCAAACGCGATAAGACGTTGACAGTGGATGAACTCGGTATATCCAGCGGACTGACAACGGCAGAATACTATATTTGCAGTATCGCCATCCTGTTTATTATGCTGGCAGGATTGCCGTTTGCCTGTATCTGTTGCAAAAAAGACAACGCCCTGTCAGCATTGCTGGTGTCCAAAGGCACTTCCTATTTTTCGCAACTGCTGGCAGAATATGTCGCCCACTTGCTTTCCCTCATTGCTTTGCTGGCTTTTGTCTTTGCCGGCATCGCTACGTTGCCTTCCTTGATAGGGATAGAGCTCTTTTCCGTTGACCTTTTACTCTCCTTATTCTTACACATTCTCCCCACTGTTATGATGTTAGCCGCGTTTAATGTGATGCTTTTCGAGCTATCTTCCAACATTATCAGCGGCATCCTCTCGCACTTCTTTTTTACCCTCTCCTTGTGCTACATATCCGGATGCTTTTATCCCCTGTATTCCTTCCCCAAAATCGTACAAAATGTGGCACGGGTTTTGCCGGTGGATGTGGCACGCGAGCAAATGGCCACCTTTTTCACAGGAGACAGCGCCTTCGCCAAAACTGCCTTTGTCTTGCTATATGGCATACTGTTCTTGACAATCGCCTTTCTTGGCAAGTTTTTGAAAACGATTATGCACACGGGAGGGTCGATGAATGCCAAAACTGCTTAAATGGTTCTGGATACTGAATAAGCGCCTATACAAAAAAGCGTCATTCATCGCTATCCTGGTTCTGCTTTTCCTGGCGGTTTGCCTATTCGCCATAGCCTCTCAAGGCGACAGCGGTTTTGTGCACGTTGTTTTGGCACAAACCGACAAAGCGGACACGCTGTCTTCAAAGATCATAAACGATCTTTTGGCAGAGGATTCCCTTATTCTTTTTACGGTGGAAGATACGCCCGAACAAGCGCTGGAAGCCGTCAAAATGGGGCAGGCGGATTCTGCCTGGATTTTCCCGGAGGATATGGCACAGCAACTATCCTCCTTCGTCTCCCAAAAGGATGGAGACTTCATACGTGTGGTTGAGCGCGAGCAAACAGTCTTTTCACGGTTGTCTCGCGAGAAACTACATGCCGCATTATATAACTATTCTGCCAAAGCGTTCTTTATCGACTACACGCGAGATAACATCCCAGAGCTAAACAATCTCAGCGACGAAGAACTGCTCAACTACTATGACGAGTGCAAAATCAGTAAGGAACTCTTTGTGTTTGGGAATCCCCCCTCCGCATCTTCGGGGACGGCCGAGAGTCATTATTTGACCGCTCCTTTAAGAGGCCTTTTGGGTATCATCACTGTGCTGAGCGGTTTGGCGGCCGCTTTGCACTATATGCAGGATGAGAAAAAGCACACCTTCGCATGGGTGCCACAAAAAAACCGATGGCTTGTGGGCTTGGCCTGTATCAGCGTTTCCACCATCAACACGGCCCTCATATCCATGATCGCCTTGTGCGTTTCGGGGCTTTATGCATTCCACGTACGTGAGGTTATATGCGCCCTTTTGTTTGCGCTTTGTTGTGCGTCGTTTTGCCTGCTTCTCAAACAGGTGTTCAGAAAGATCCCCATCTTGGGATCGACGATTCCTGTGTTTATCGCTATGATGACGTGCATTTGCCCTGTTTTCTTCGTTATTGATCAGGTGCGACTGCTTTCCTTCCTTTTCCCACCGACCTATTACATCCACGCGGCATACAACAACAGCTACATGGCATATATGTTGGTCTATGTCGCTGTGTGTCTGGCTTTGTCCTATTTGTTGGAGAAACTCAAAAGAGGCAAAGCCTAACCAAGATATATAAAAAAATCCCAACCTCTAACGAGGTTGGGATTTTTTAATTACCACGAAAACGGAAGCGGATTGGATCTGATGTCCTCAAGCACCCAGTTGCCGTCCACCTTGAAAACGCAGATTTCTTCCTCAATCTCTTCGGGCTCGTCCAGCTCACTGCCGGTGATTTCAATCGTAACCCACAGCTTGTAGCCCTCAGTTACCTCGGCAGTCTTGTAGACCTGACGCAACTCGTCAATCGCCTCAATCAGCGCTTTGGCTTTTGTTTTGTTTCCATCAAAGCCCATATCTTCGGCGAGGTCTTCCCAGTCGTCAGAATTATAATCGTCAGTTGCATCAACTTTTTCCTTCAGCCAATCTGCTCTGTTTCTCAATGCTTCTCTGAACTCACGGATATCTTCTCTTTCGAGCTCTTCCTCATCGTATACGATGTAGCTAAAGCTATAATCCTCACCGTATTCATCGATCATATCCTGGATTTGCTCCTCAAAGCGATCCTTGGCATCCTCAACATTGTC
>JAZSHG010000246.1:0-7314 GCA_045533135.1 Acutalibacteraceae bacterium | reverse complement strand
GATCAAACGTGCGATGGAACAGCCGCGCGCTCCTCGCGAGGGGAATCGTGACGGTAACCGTGAGGGTGGCCGTGACGGTAGCCGCGATGGCAATCGCTTCTCTCGTCCACGCAATCCGCGTCCGCGCACCGCACCGGCGGTGTCGCCCGGCAGACCCGGCGGCTATGAGTGGCAGCCGACGCGCACGGAATCTACCAACTTTGAGGATATGATGTCGCGCTTTAAACAGACCAGTGATGAAAAGATGTCCGATCTGAAACACAGCTTGGACAGCAAGCATGGCGGTTTTTCTCGCCGTGGCAATCGCGGTGGTAATGGCAACGGGAACGACTTCCGCTGAACATAATGTCACAAGACAAAAGCATCACGCAAAAGCGTGATGCTTTTTTTGCGTCTTCCTAAAAGATTTTTTGTATTATGGCTACGGCTTTTTCGGAAGTCATTGACTTTTTTACGTAATGCAGTTATAATATAGTCGTATATGTGCGTATTTTGTCTGGGGGTGCGAGGATTGCTCAACACGAATGAGATGGTTCGAAAGCTTGCCATCGAAAACCCCAATCTGCGCACGCTGACCGATGCGGATATTGCAAACATACAAGCCGTCTTGCTCGATATGATCGTCGATCTGGATGCACTTTGCCGTAAGCACGGCCTGTCCTATTTCCTTTGTGCCGGCACGGCGCTCGGCGCTGTGCGCCACGGTGGCTTCATCCCTTGGGATGAGGACGTGGATATCGGTATGCCGCGTTGTGATTATGATCGACTGACCGATCTGCTTTTGGCAGAATATGCCGATAAGTATTGGGTGCAGAGCATTTGGAATAATGAAAATTACGATCTGCCTTTCTTGAAGGTCCGCAGAAAAGGCACCAAAATGGTGGAGGCCTTTGAACCGGATCCCGAACACGCAGGCGTTTTTATCGATATCTATCCGTTGGAAAATGTGCCGGATTTTGCCCCTTGGCGTTGGTTGCATGGCGCGGTGTCGGATTTCTTGCATCTTTGCTGTTCTTGTGTGCGGATGCGCACGAAGAAAGAGCGGTACTATGCGCTTTTTGACGACCCGCAAATGCGAAAAGCTGTGCGGATGAAGGCGACAATAGGCAAGTGCTTGGGCTTTTTTGCGCCTAAGCGCTGGTATCGTATGACCGATCGGTGGGTGTCTTGCTGCAAAAAGCAGACCACAAAACGCGTGTCTTTTCCGAGCGGTCGCAAGCATTATTTTGGCGAGATGTGTTCGCGCAAATCCTTCTTTCCATTAAAAGAGGTGGATTTTGCAGGAAAGCGGTTCTTTTTATTGGCCGATCCGGATGAGCATTTGTCGCTTCTGTATGGCGATTATAAGGCCGTCCCTCCTGCGGACAAGCAGGAGCGGCATACTGTTTTAGAATTGGAGTTGGGAGAAGTTCATGAGTAAGTTTTTTGCCGATATCAAAAAATACTCTACATACATGTTCCATTCTGCCAAGGCAGAACTCAAATCAGAAGTTGCCAACTCCTATTTGAACTGGATCTGGTGGGTTTTAGAACCGCTTTGCTTTATGGGTATCTATGCGCTTGTGTTTACGCTGTTTTTTAAGCGTCCGATGGAGTATTTGACGGCCTTTATTTTCTCCGGTATCACGCTGTGGGAGTTTTTTAACGTTATGGCAAAGACCAGCGTAAAGCTGGTGCGCAGCAACAAACCCATCGTTTCTAAGGTATACGTACCCAAGTATGTACTGATTGTGGAAAAGATGATGATGAACGGCTTTAAAACGGCCATCAACTTTGCCATTATCATTGTGCTGATGATCATCTATCAAGTGCCGCTTTCTTGGCAGATGTTGTGGTTTGCCCCAATTTTGCTGTCATTTTTGCTGTTTACCTTTGGCTTGTGCACATTGCTTTTGCATTTTGGTGTCTATGTGGAGGATCTTGCCAATTTGACGGCGATTGCATTGCGGCTCTTGTTTTACGCCACCGGTGTATTCTACAATTTGGCTGACAAATTGACCGGTGCGTTGGGATACTGGATGGTACGGCTAAATCCCATTGCACTTTACTTGCACGATATGCGTGAGGTTTTGCTGTATGGGAATGGGCCCACGCTCGAGTGGCTTGCCATTTGGACGGTGGTTGGCTTAGCTCTGTCAGTTATTGGTATTCGATTGATTCAGAAAAACGAAAACAGTTATGTAAAGGTGCTGTAAAAATGAGCAAGATTGCCATTCACATTCAAGATCTGCATGTCCGATATAAAGAGCTTGCCGGGTATTCCATCAAGCGTATGTTGTTTAAGGGCGGGAAGAAAAAGGATAAAACCTTTCACGCGCTTAAAGGCATTAACTTGGACGTGCAAAAAGGTGAGATTTTGGGCATTATCGGTAAAAACGGTAGCGGAAAATCCACCCTGCTCAACACTGTCGGTGGCATTTTTGCGCCCGATAGCGGCGTGATTGATCTGTTTGGACAGAGTGTTTCTCTGCTTTCGATCGGCGTCGGTTTCCAAAAGAATTTGAGCGGTCGCGAAAATATTATTTTAAGCGGTCTGCTGCTCGGATTTGACGAAGCGTTTATCCATGAAAAAATGGAAGATATCATTGAGTTTTCTGAGCTCGGTGATTTTATTGATAAGCCTGTCAAGACCTATTCCAAGGGTATGTATTCCAAGCTGGCGTTTTCTATAACCGCTTTTTTGGAGACAGATATCATTCTCATTGACGAGGTGCTGAGTGTCGGCGATGAGCATTTCAAGAAAAAAAGTTCAAAAAAGATGAAAGAACTCATCTCGGACGAAAATCGCACGGTGCTAATCGTGTCGCACAGTATCAGCACGTTGCGTAAGCTTTGCACCAAAATGCTTTGGCTGCATGACGGGTGCATCAAAATGCTGGGGGACACCGACGAGGTGCTGACCGCATACGAGAAATTTATGTAAAGAGGTGTTCCGCGTGGTTATAGGAGGAATTTTAGCCGGTGGGCTCGGCACGCGCATGTCGGGTGGTGGGTTGCCAAAGCAGTTTTTAAAGGTTGGCGGCAAGCCTGTTATCATCCGCACATTAGAGCGCTTTCTTGGTAACGATAAAATTGACGCTATCGTGATTGCCATGAATGAGAGCTGGATGGATTTCTGCCGCGATATGTTGGTGGAATATGGCCTCGATCAAGACCGTGTTACCATTGTGACGGGTGGTGAGACGCGATTTGAATCTTTGCTCTGCTTGGCAAGGGCCTGCAAACAGGTGGCAGAAAAGGCCGGCGAGACAGGCGAGATCATTATGATCAACCACGACTGTGCCCGTCCATTTGTATCTGATCGCATCCTGTCGGATAATATTGATATGGTGCATGAGTATGATATGGTTACCACTTCGGTGCCGACCATTGATACCGTGCTGATTTCCAAGGACGGTAAATTGAGTGATTGCGTGCCGGATCGTCCGACGGTTTTCTTAGACCAAGGTCCGCAGACGCTGAATGTACAGCATTTTCTCCAGCTGGTTGACACCCTTTCCGCAGAGGAGAAAGAAAAGTATATGGAAGCCGGACGTCTGTATATCGATAAAGGTTTCCGCGTTGGTATTGTACAGGGCGAGCGTGAAAACTTTAAGCTGACCACACAATTCGATCTTAAACTTGCTGAAATGATGTTGGCGAACGAGGAGTAATACTATAATGCATGAAGTGATTTTGGATGAAATTTCCAGAGCTTGTGATTATGTTTGGGCCCCTAAAAAGAGGAACCCGATTGTCTCGTTCAAAAACGTATATGTTTTAGACGATACCAATCCCTTTGGTGACTATTTGTTTGCTGTATTTTCTGCTTCGAAGGCCACAAAGGGTTCTTGTTGCTATGTGCAGACGGGGGAGGAACAACGCGATTGGTTGTTTGCTACCCCTCGGCCTGAACAGTTGATTGCCGATGATTTTACCGCAGATGCATCCTTGGAGGAGGCAACTGTTTTGGTAAGTGTCAATTGTCTTGACGAGAAGTATCAGTCCGAATCTGTGCGTACTGCTTTTTTGCAGCGCTTGGAGAAGTGGCTGTCCATTTCGGCCAACAGTCAAAAGGCACGCTTTGCGGTTTTGCCTATTATTCCGCTTCCGGAAAAATTGCCGCAGGATATTACCTCGCTGGCAGAGCGCGAATATGATTATTATTTGGCGCACAAGGAATTGACTACGGCCGAGGCTTTCTATCTGCAGATTGAGGCGCTTTGCCGCCAATACGTACGAGATAGCGGCGCCAAGGTGAATCTGTTGCGCATGGTGAATCTTTATGGCCCCGGCGTCGATCTTTGGGAAGGCTTCTCCTTCCAAAAACTTGTTGCTGACAGCAACACTGATGGGCAGATTGTGGTTGATCAGGCCGATGCAACGACCACCGTGTCCGCAACCTACATCTTGGATGCATTTATGGCCCTTGTGGCTTGCCTCAAATCCCCCAAAATTGGTAATGTATTCAACGTTGCCGGTGTGGCAGTAACCGTATGCGATATCAAGCAAGCGTATCATACGGCTTTTCGCGATAAGTATGCTTTGTCAATGCAGTTGCAATCCAGCGACAAGATGGAGTATCGTGCGCTCAACTCCTTGAAGTTGTTTAAGCTTGGTTATAACACGCGTACAGAGCTTTCGGAGAATGTTTACCGTTTAGGCATCTACTACAACGATCAGTTGTATGATATGATGCGTTGCATTCCGGTCTACAGCGGTCGCCTGGAGAAGATCAAGTCTCTGGAAATGGAGATATTGAAGTTTGTTGACCGCGTCTGCCGTGAAAACGATATTCAGTATTTTCTGGCCGGCGGCAGCCTGTTGGGCGCTGTACGCCACAAGAGCATTATTCCATGGGATGATGACCTGGATATCGGTATGTTGCGCGAGGATTTTGAAAAATTCCGTCGCGTGTGCCCCGGGCTGATGACCGAGCAATTCACCTATGAATCTCCGCAAAACGATAGCGGCAGTCACTATCAATTTGACAAGATCCGCTTGAAAAATACCTATTTTTCTACCAACTATTCCAGTACATTCCGCATTCGCGATGGCGTGTTTTTTGACGTTATCATTTATGACCAGACCAGCAATAATGCCACACTGTCGAAATGGCAGATCAAAATCGTCGATTATTGGACGCGTGCGCTGAATATTCGCTGGTACAATAAACCCAGAAGGGGTATGGCCTATCGTCAGTCGAAGCTTTTGCTGCCCTTTATGCGTATTTTCCCATTGTCGTTTTATCACTGGATGTTTGAGCGTTTAGTGCGGTTTTATTCCAAAAAGAAAAACGCCAAGTATCTGATAGACGGCATCGGTCAAAACATTCGCAAGGGACGCTTCCCCAAAGAGTGGTTGACCCAAACAGAATATGTTCCGTTTGGTGATATGATGGCGCCCATCCCCAAAGGATATGATGGTTATTTGCGGCATTTTTATGGTGATCGCTACATGGAGTTGTTGCCTATCAGCAGACGCACCTCCGGTCATTATATTGCCCGTATTGACCTGGGTGGCTACTTGTTCGATGATAAGCCGGATGCGTCGTTCCGCGAAGTGGCGCTTGACGGTGAGCTTTACGAAAAGGACGTTTAACGCAAGTGTGAGGTGTGAAATATGAAGTGCTTGGCAGTTGGTGACATTTTTGTCACAACAGAAATGATGCGCTCGGCTCTGGAGAAGTATGAAGAGCTGTTTACTGAGTGCAAATATCTCTTTTTCGGCAAGAAAAACCGCAAAGCTATGCGTGATACGGTTAAATTGATCGAATTGGGTGGCCGCGATGAGTGCACGTTGCCGAAGGGCTATTTGGAAGCGGTAGAGGATGCTGAGGTGCTGATGGTACATCTGTGTCCCATCACTGAGGAAGTCCTCAACCGTGCCAAAAAGCTGAAATACATTCTTTGCAACCGTGGCGGTGTGGAGAATGTAGATGTCGATGCGGCCTCGGCGCGCAAAATCAAAGTAATCACTAACCCTGCCCATAATGCCAATGCCGTGGCAGAGTTTACCATCGGCGTTATGTTCAGCGAAATGCGCAATATTGCACGTGCGCATTTGGCGATGAAAAATGGCGATTGGCGTGAAAAATATCCCAATTCCGGTGGGATTATTGAGCTGAAAGACTTGACGGTGGGCATTGTCGGCTTTGGTAATGTCGGTGAATTGGTCTGCGAAAAACTCAGCGGCTTTGGTTGCAACATTCTCATCAGCAACTTGTTTGAGCCTGAGCACACCAATCCTCGCATCAACTGGGATAAGGTGCGTTATGTGGAGTTGGAGGAACTGATCATGACCTCCGATATCATCTCGTTGCACGCCCGTTCCAAGAGCAAAAAGCCGATTTTCGGCAAGCGCGAATTCGAGATGATGAAGGTGTCCGCCTATTTCATCAACACCAGCCGTTCCTACATGGTGGACTATAATGCGCTGTATAATGCGCTCAACAAGCAGTTGATCAAGGGCGCGGCCATTGATGTGTTCGAGGTTGAGCCTTTGGGAAGCGACCACCCGTTTATCAGCTTGGACAATATCACCCTGACCAACCACCGTGGTGGCGATACGGTCAACGCCTATGCGGACAGCCCCAAGATGATGCTGGAAGAACTGTCGGCATGGTTGAATGAGGGTAAACAACCCAAGTTTTGGTATAACAAAGGTGCATTCTAAAAAGTGACATCAAGAAAAAGTAACGCGTCATTTGACGCGAGGCTTTTTTGTTCTGCTTTTAAGTTAATCGTTATAGATGGGGAATTGTTCACACAAAGCGATAACTTCTTTGGTGATACGCTCTTTTTGGCCCTCGAAATCGTTGACCACATCCGCGATCCAACCGGCGATAAGTTCCATCTGCTCCTCTTTGAAACCGCGGCTGGTGATGGCAGGAGTACCGATGCGCACGCCGCTGGTGATGAAGGGACTCTGCGGGTCGTGGGGGATAGCATTTTTGTTATCGGTAATATGCACCTCATCGAGACGATGCTCAAGCTCTTTACCGGTCACATTTTTGTCACCAAAGACGAGAAGCATCAGGTGGTTGCCGGTGCCGCCACTGACTAAACGGAAACCTTTTTCGGTCAGAGCCATTGCCAAAGCCGCCGCATTTTTAATGATCTGCTGCTGATACACTTTAAACTCAGGCTGCAACGCCTCGCCGAAAGCTACGGCTTTGGCGGCAATGATGTGCATCAGGGGGCCGCCCTGTGTGCCGGGGAAAATAGCCTTGTCAATAGCCTTTGCGTACTCCTCACGGCAGAGGATCATACCGCCTCTGGGACCTCTGAGGGTCTTGTGAGTTGTAGTTGTAACGAAATCGCAGTAAGGAACGGG
>JAZSHG010000174.1:0-8892 GCA_045533135.1 Acutalibacteraceae bacterium | reverse complement strand
CTTCGGTTGAAGCCCCTTTAAAATTTGCCAAATATTCAGCGAGATTTTGCGTGAATTATTCCTTGCTTGCATCCTTTGCTTCGAGATGGTCTTTAACAGCATATATGCATTTTTGGAATTTTTGTACGCTTTCTTTTCCGTATTTTCTAACAGAGAAATAGATGGCGCCGCCAGCATATTCGATTCTAAGATGAGATTTTTTCGCGGCAAAATATACTATCAAGAAAAGTAACGCGGCAGGAAGAAGCGCCACGAGCATTTCTTCTTCGGCAATAATGGCAAGGGCGATGCCGGCCACCGCTGCAAGAATCGACATAATGAGAAGCCCAACCGGGTTGAAGTTTGCGATCTTTGTGCCAGTAATGTCCTTCACATTAACCTTTTCTTCTTGCGTATGGATGTTGACAATACCGGTCTTATGCGTATAGTACAGTCTTTTGTTGGTCAGCACCGCGCCTTCGGTTTTGAAGCCTTCGCCGGAGATAAGGTTGCTGACCACACCATTTGCCAGCGTTGCAACTACATACTCATCATTGGAAACCAAACCGTTATTCTTGGGAAAATTAAAGTCGATTTTGTCATTTTTCTTAGTTGTTTGAACCGGCGCACTTTCGGCATCAACCTTAGCGCTACACGCAGTGCAGATGTTTGCTCCCTCTTCAATGCTTTGTCCACAGGATGTACACGTTTTCATAACAAGCGCTCCTTTATATATGTTAGTTTAAGTTTACCATCCGTTTTTACAAATTTCAACAAAAAATATCAATTTTCTTCTCGCGGAGCTATACCACGTCTGCCGACGGGCGTTTCGCCGCCGAACACATAGCGGCTATAAAACTCCCTCACCTGCTCCTTGCGTCGCAGCATTTCGGGCAGGTTGTCGTTATATTCATAAGGGAATTTGAAGTTGAACACGCGTTCCAGATAGTCGGTACCCGGCAGTTTGAGTTTCGTGACCGCGCCGGCACCGCAACCAAGAATGGTGTGCGTTTCGTCCATAATGTATACGTTGTAAAGCCCATCAAAGCCGTCTTTTGCCCAGCCAACGTTTTCCTGATTGCCAACCATGCGGCTCTGTCGATAGAGATAATAAGAGTGGTAGCCGTTTTCGGGCAGTTGTCGCGCGGTTGCTTCAACCATGGCCACGGCATCTTCCTGCGCTTCATAATCCGCGCGATGCTGTACCACCAAGTTGGACGCCCGTTTCATGGATAGCGTATGGACGGTAATATTTTCGGGCTGTAATGCCAAAATGCCATCAAGCGTTTGCATAAAGCCGTCAAGGGTATCCTGCGGCAAACCAGCGATCAGATCGGTGTTGATATTATCGTGACCGCATTGGCGCGCTAACTCAAAAGCATCATAAAACTGTGCGACCGTATGGCGGCGACCGATAGCTTTGAGCACCTCGTCCTGCAGAGTCTGGGGATTGATACTGATACGGTTGACACCTGCCGCTTTAATAGCACGCAGTTTGTCCGCCGTCACTGTATCGGGTCTGCCGGCTTCCACAGTATATTCTCGCACAGTGGAAAGACCAAAATGCTGTTCCACCGTTTTAAGCAAAAAAGCCAACTGCTCCGCCGAGAGCGAGGTGGGTGTACCGCCGCCAAAATAGACGGTTTCCAGCCGCAGACCTAACTCCCGCGCCAGCTTCCCCGTGTGTGCGATTTCCTCCGCCAGTCGCTCCACATACGGCGCGACCAGCTTTTGCGCATTGGCAATGGAACGGGACACAAACGAGCAATAGTCACACCGCGTTGGGCAAAATGGGATAGAAATATACAAACTAAATGAATCCGGACGCGATAGAGACAGGATGCGGTCCTCAGCCTGCAGGGTGTTGCGGCACAGCGCCAGCTTGCTGTCGCTGACGAGCAGGCATTCGCGCATATAGTCGAGTGCTTTTTCTTCGTTGCCGTATTCCGATTTCAGGCGGCGCAACAGCTTAACAGGCCGCACGCCTGTAACAATACCCCACCGCTGTGTGACGCCGAACAGCTCGGTAAACAAGTGATAGAGCAGTGTAGCCAGCTCCAGCTCGCACGCATCCTCCCAGTCAGGAGTGTCGTTGGCAATTTCCGCCGTTTTTGTGCGGCAGAAGGTGTCCAAAGAAAGCTCCACCGTCAAGCAGGTGATGTCGGCATTCTTTTCCAACACCGTCACCGCACAAACACCTGTGCGATCGGGCAGTGTTTCACACACCAGCACAGACTCCTGCGGCAAAAACAGGCGGCAGATATTTTCCAGTTCATAGCGGTAGCTGTGACCGCGCATACACAGTTTCATACCATCATCCTATAAAGGGGTTATTAAGGCGCTCAAAACCTATCGTCGTTTCGTTATCGTGACCGGGGCAAACGACGGTTTCCTCGGGCAGCTTCAGCAAGCGGTGTAACGACTGCTGTAATATAAACATACTGCCTCCCGGAAAATCCGTGCGCCCCACCGAGCAGCAAAACAAGGTATCGCCCGAGAAAAGCACGCCCTTGTTTTCGTCATAAAAACAGCAACTGCCCTCCGTATGACCGGGGGTGTGCAGTACCGTTAGACACATCTCCCCCACCTGCAGGCGATCGCCTTCGTAAAGCAGGCGGTCTGCTTTGAGAGGTTCAAGTCGAAATGCAGGATCCCACGCAGACAAATTGCGGTCAGGGTCGCACAGCGCCGCCGCATCTTTGGTATGTACCGCAAGCTGTGCGCCTGTTTGGCGGAGCAGGTCACTTGCCGCCAACATATGATCAAAATGCGCGTGCGTGAGCCACACCCAGCGCAACGTAATATTGTTTTGGTTGAGAAAATCTATGATTGCGGCGGCGTTATCGGCGGGATCAATGACAACGCCCTCGCCTTTTTCATCCCACAACACGTAGCAGTTGGTGCCAAGTGCCCCTAAAACCAAGCGTTTATACTTCATGCGTTGCGCCTCCATTCACGCGTATCCAGCATCAGTGTCACAGGACCGTCATTGAGCAGTTCCACCTTCATATCAGCACCGAACTGACCCGTTTGCACATCCTTAATACCCTCAGCGCGTAAAGCATCGAGAAACACATCCAGCAGAGGGACTGCCTGCTCGGGGCGCGCCGCCGCCAAAAAATCAGGACGGCGACCGTGCGAGGTATTGGCACAGAGTGTAAATTGCGATACTGCCAGAACACTGCCGCCGATATCCAGCACAGAATACTGAAACTTGCCGTTTTCATCCGAAAACACGCGGAAATTGGCAACCTTTTTAGCCAACAGGCGTGCGTCATCAGGCGTGTCGTCGGTGGTCACACCCACCAACAAAAGCACACCCTGTCCGATGGCGGAGATGCGCTCTCCTTCCACCGTCACCGAAGCATGTTGGACACGTTGATATACTGCCAGCATATTGTCACCTCAAGAAAAACTACCGCGGTGGATATTATAGATGCCATCGACCTTCAAAAGTCGCTCCACCACGCTACCTAAATGCTCTGTACCGTTAACGCCAATAGTCAGATTGATGGTAGCGGCGTCGCCATCCGGCTCACGCACATTGACGGCGTAGATCATCACGCGCATAGACGCCAGTTGCGCCGTCAAATCCGCCAAAAGTCCCACACGGTTTTGGGCGTCCACCAATATGGTGGCCTTAAACACCTGGTTGGTATCGGTATCCCAGCTTACACGTACCCAGCGGCCCGCTTCAGGGGCAGTTCCCAAATCTTTCGGCACGTTCACACAGTCACGCGTGTGGATAGATACACCAAAGCCTCTGGTGATAAAACCAATAATGGGGTCACCCGGAACAGGATTACAGCAACGTGCGAATTTTACAAGGCAGTTATCCATATCCTCAATCACCACACCGCCTGTGCTGTGGTGTTTCTTGGCAGACACCATGTTTTCGGGCGTGACGGGTTCCACGTCCTTGGTGATGCGGACATAGTCATCCTTCACACGCGGCATAATGCGAGATAGCAACACACCGCCATAGCCGATGGCGGCGTAGAAATCGTCAACTGTAGAGAAATGCTGTTTGCGGCATTGGATCTCCAACAGTTCCTGCATCTTTTCCTCTGTCAGACGGATCAGATTGCGACTCAATTCCCGTTCAAATGCTTCTTTGCCCTGTTCAATATTTTCTTCACGGCGCTCATTCTTGAACCATGTGCGGATCTTACTGCGCGCTTCGCTGGTTTTCACCAGATTGAGCCAATCGCGGCTGGGACCGCGTCCTTGTACCGAGGTGGTCAGTATCTCCACGATCTCGCCTGTTTTGACCTGGTAATCCAGCGGTACAATACGGCCGTCCACCTTGGCGCCCACCATACGGTTACCCACCGCCGAGTGAATGGCGTAGGCAAAATCGATCACTGTACCGCCTGTGGGCATGGTGATCACGTCGCCCTTGGGGGTCAGCGCAAACACCTCGTCGGTGGACAGGTCTGTTTTGATGCTGCGCACGATATCCTCAGCATCATCAACATCTTTTTGGTTTTCGATAAATTGGCGCACCCAAGCAAGGCGTTCTTCCAAACGATCCTTCTTTTGCAGACCGACCTTGTATTTCCAGTGCGCGGCGATACCGTATTCGGCAGTATAATGCATTTCCCATGTGCGAATCTGCACCTCAAAGGGGATCTTTTCCTTGCCGATCACGGTGGTGTGCAAGGACTGATACATATTCGCCTTGGGAGTGGAAATATAGTCCTTAAAGCGGTTTGGAATCGGGCGGAACAGCTCATGTACGATACCCAACACGTTATAGCAGTCGTTCATTGTATCTACGATGACGCGAATAGCATAAATATCGTAGATCTCGTCAAAGTTGCGTCCCTGTACAAACATTTTTCGGTAAATACCGGGGATGCTCTTGATGCGGCCTGCAAAATATGGTGCGAAGCCATACTCGCCCAGTTTTTCTTTGAGGCGATCAGTTATCAAGCTCAAAAAAGACTGGCGGTCGTGTTCGTGCGATGCCAACGCATTTTCAATCTCCTGATAGGCAACGGGGTCAAGTATGCGCAAAGAGAGATCTTCAAGCTCCTCTTTCACACCACGGATACCCAAGCGGTGTGCCAGCGGTGCATAAATATCCATCGTTTCCTTCGCCTTATCGCGGCGCTTTTGCGGCTCCCAGCCATCGCTGGTACGCATGTTGTGCAGGCGATCGGCCAATTTGATGATGATCACGCGAATATCCTGTGCCATCGCGAGCAACATTTTGCGTACGTTCTCTGCCTGTTGTTCCTCACGCGAGGTATAGGGCAAATTGCTCAGCTTTGTAACGCCATCCACCAAAAGCGCAACCTCGGCGCTAAACTCCTTTTGTACCTGTGCCACAGACATGGGAGTATCCTCCACCACATCGTGCAACAGTGCCGCCACGATGGTGTCAGTGTCCATCCCCATCTCCGCCAAAATCTGCGCAACCTGCAGGGGGTGGCAAACATACTCCTCCCCTGACGCACGACGTTGACCGTCGTGTGCCACACAAGCGGTATCAATCGCGTGCCCGATCATATCCAGATCATAGGGCTTTTCGCTTTTGATAATGGTATTTTTTAAGGTTACAATAAGATCTTCTTTCAGAATCATACCGTATCGTCTCCGTTAGCCAACCAGATATTGCATCGTCGGTGTCAAATTCAGGTCAGCCTTTTGTGTTGTCGGTTTGCATTGTATGCGCAAGCGATCATCAGTCATTTCCACGTTGAGCAAATCTGCCTCGAAAAACATCCGCAAAGCTGTCAGCAGAGTCTCACAGGATGCAATCTTATCCACCGCATACCACAGTTGTTCAACATTGCCTTTGAAGGTGCCTTTTCCTTTAAGCACACGATAAATATGTGCCAGTTGCTCTCTTGTTGGTATAATCGCATTCTTATCTATTGTCAATTCGCGGCGGCAGACCTTGTCAAATGTCCGCATACCGGCAAGCAGCACTTCTTGATCGGTGTCGGCATAGCGAATATCTTTGACGATAATGCTGGGGCTGACAACACCGCGATATTCATTGCGATCGAGCGTCACCACCAAATGCACCTTGCTTCCGCAAGGAATGGACAACTCATCAACTGCACAGTGGAAATACATCGCTGACAAGCGGCAGCCGTCACGCGAAACAGACAGACGCAGATGCTTGCCGTTACCAACGGGGGTGATGTTATCCAGTTTCATATCGAACAGACCAAATATAGGTGCAGGATTACCGTTTCCAAACGGCTCCATAGCCGCCAAAAGCTGTAGCTTTTCCAAATCGATCTGCGAAGGACGCAGTTTGCAATCTAATCGTAGCTCACGCACAGGCATTTCGGGAACATGCTCTGCTGCATAGGCATTGATCTGACGGCGGAACGCATCAATATTGACAGCCTTCATGCTGACACCGGCCGCCAACTCGTGGCCGCCGAAGCCCAAAAGCAGCGATTCGCAGGATGCAATCGCATCAAACAAGGGGAAGCCGGCCAAACTGCGCCCTGAGCCTTTGGCTGTGTCGCCGTTGATCGACATCACCACACAAGGCTTACCATAGCGCTCCAGCACGCGCGCCGCCACAATACCCACAACGCCCTGATGCCAGTTTTCCCCTTCAATAACCAGCACACGCTGGCTCATCCATTCGGGGTGACCATGTATCTCTTCGAGCACCTCTTCCATAATCGACAGCTCGGTATTTTGCCGTTGCAAATTGCACTGTTGCATCTCCTCGGCCAACACCAATGCGGTTTCTGGTGTCTGTGCAAGCAG
The DNA here is from genome assembly GCA_045533135.1 of Acutalibacteraceae bacterium. GTDB lineage: Bacteria > Bacillota > Clostridia > Oscillospirales > Acutalibacteraceae > HGM12789. The sequence continues at coordinate 2,172 of JAZSHG010000174.1, read as the reverse complement.
AAGCCGTGCCGCCAAATTGGGGTCAGCCATACGCCCTGCCGCATTGATGCGCGGAGAAATCGTAAACACCGCCGACGAGGAGTTGAGCGCTTTATCACCGGCACCTGCAACCTGCAAGAGCGCGGCAATACCTGCACGAGGATTTTGGTTGATTTGTTGCAGTCCGGCACGTACCAAACGGCGGTTATCAGCCTCCAAGGGCATCACATCCGCCAAGGTACCCAGTGCAACCAGATCGCCAAACTGTGCCAAAACAGTGTCGCTATCCCCCTCCAGTGCACACGCCAGCAAAAATGCTACGCCAACGCCGGCGTAAGCGCGAAAATCCATTTCGCAATCTTTACGGTGCGGATCGACCACTGCCACCGCTTGAGGAAGGATATCCTGCGGCTGATGGTGATCGGTGATGATAACATCCACGCCGAGTTCGCGAGCGTAGAGCGTTTCTTCAACGGCCGCAATGCCATTATCCACAGTGATCACCAAAGTGACACCGTTTTCTGCCGCTTCCTTAATCCGTGTGTTGTTCAGACCGTACCCTTCTTCGCGCGTGGGAATGTGATAGACCACATTGGCATTGCGCTCTTTGAGGTAGGTATACAAAAGCACCGTTGCTGTGATACCATCTGCATCGTAGTCCCCGAATATCAAAATCGATTCGCTATTGTCAATAGCCTGTTGCACACGGGCAACCGCCAGGTCCATATCGGGGAGCATAAAGGGATCGCTGTCTTCAATATCGTCCCATAAAAAAGCGCGTAATTCTTCCGCAGTTTTTACACCGCGCGCATGCAAAAGCAACGCCAAGAAGGGGTGTATTTCGCATTCCTCTGCCAAAATCGAAGCGCCTTCCTTATCCAAGGTAGGCAAAATCCATCGTCTGAAGCTCACAGCTATCCCTCCTTTCTCTCTTTTTCATTAGTATAGAAGTATGAATGATTTATTATAACATTTTTTAACCGAAAATTCAACCGTTTTTTCACACAACTTTCACCCGACTACCCCCTCAAACAGGTAGGTTCTCTATTGACAAAAAGCGTCTTTTATTGTAGGATAATAACAAATACTGTTATAAGGGGAAAGATGCCCATGTTTTTTGAAGAATTGAACAACTATGACAGCGAGGTATATGCCGCTTGTGGTCGTGAGCTGGAACGCCAACGCCACAACATTGAGCTTATTGCCTCTGAAAACATCGTATCCAAAGCCGTTCTGTTGGCGGCCGGCGGTGTGTTGACCAACAAATATGCCGAAGGTTTCCCCGGTAAAAGATACTATGGCGGTTGCATCTATGTTGACGAGGTGGAAGAAATCGCCCGTGAACGTGCCAAGAAGCTGTTTGGCGCTGAGCACGCAAACGTGCAACCGCATGCCGGTGCAAATGCCAACCTCGCTGTGTTTTTTGCGCTGTTGCAACCCGGTGACACGGTACTGTCCATGAACCTCGCACACGGCGGTCACCTGTCCCATGGCTCTCCCGTCAACATCTCCGGTAAATATTTCAACATCGTCCCCTATGGCGTTTCGGATGAAACGGAGGTTATCGACTATGACCGCGTAGAGGCTTTGGCTCTTGAGCACAAACCCAAACTGATTTTGGCCGGTGCTTCCGCTTATCCGCGCGTGATCGATTTTGCACGTTTCCGTGCAATCGCTGATAAAGTTGGCGCCTATTTCATGGTGGATATGGCGCACATTGCCGGTCTTGTGGCGGCCGGCCTGCATCCCTCCCCTGTTCCCTACGCCGATGTTGTAACCACCACCACGCATAAAACCCTGCGCGGTCCGCGCGGCGGCCTTATTCTCTGCCGTGAAGAACTGGCAAAAGCCATCGACAAGGCTATTTTCCCCGGCACACAGGGCGGCCCCCTGATGCATATCATTGCCGCCAAAGCCGTAGCTTTCGGCGAGGCGTTGCAGCCTGAGTTTAAAGAGTATCAGCAGCAGATTATCAAAAATGCGGCGGCTCTGGCAAAGGCTTTGACCGAAAAAGGGTTCCGTTTGGTCAGCGGCGGCACCGACAATCACCTGATGCTGCTTGACTTGCGTGACAAAAATGTTACCGGTAAAGAGCTTGAGCATCGTCTCGATGAGGTGCATATTACCGTTAACAAAAATGCTATCCCCAACGACCCGCAGAGTCCCTTCATCACCAGCGGCGTGCGCATCGGT
>JAZSHG010000250.1:0-2966 GCA_045533135.1 Acutalibacteraceae bacterium | reverse complement strand
CCACCGATAGCTGTGACTATCCCATCTATGGCGCCCGTGCCGCTCACGCAGTGGCAGACGGCACTTGCGACCGCGGCATTCTTATCTGCGGCACAGGTATCGGCATGTCGCTGGTCGCCAACAAGGTCAAGGGCATTCGCTGTGTGGCGTGCAGTGAGGTGTTTTCTGCCGAGCTTTCTCGTTTGCACAACAATTCCAACATGATCGCCATCGGTGCGCGTGTGCTGGGTAGCGAGGTCGCCAAGCAGATCGTGCGCGTGTGGCTTACCACCCCGTTCGAGGGTGGCCGTCATCAGCGCCGTGTAGATATGATCAGTGCCGTAGAACGGGGCGAAAGTGTTGAATAACAGAACCAATTATCACGCACATACTGCCCGATGCCAGCATGCGAGCGGTACAGAAGAAAACTACATAAAGATCGCCATCGACGAGGGGTTTTCGGTGATGGGCTTTTCTGACCACACGCCGTGGCCTTTTGCCGACGGCTTTGTGTCGAAGGTGCGTATGTTACCTGCAGAGCTTGCGGACTATGTGTCCACCGTGCGGCGGTTGCAGGCGCAGTATGCCGACCGCATCCGCATCCATTGCGCATTGGAGTGCGAGTATTATCCGTCGATGCTGTCGTGGCTCAAGGAGCAGTACGAGGCGTTTTCGCTGGATTATCTGATACTCGGCCACCATTGTCGCGAGCCCGAAAGCGAGGGGCATTGGAACGGCAGTCCTCAAAGCTTGGAGGATATAAAGCTGTATGTCAACGATGCGATAAAAGGACTTGAAACGGGCCTGTTTGCCTACATTGCCCACCCAGATCTGCCCTTACAATATTCGAAGGAGTGGACAAACGAGATACAGGCGACGTTGCGTGAGCTGTGCCGTGCCGCCAAAGCGCTACACATTCCGCTGGAATATAACCTGCTCGGCGAGATCTATGCCGCTCGCCCCGGGCGTGAAGGTTATCTGGGTTATCCCTATCGCCACTTTTGGGAAATGGCGGCAGAGGAGGGCTGTACCTGCATTGTCGGCGTAGACACGCACACGGAGGAGCAGATGCATTGCGCCGCCAAATATGATGCCGCATGTGCGTTCCTGGATGGGTTGGGCATGCCGCGCATCAAAACCTTGTTTACGGAGGATACCGTATGAACACGGAACTGGTTTTGGACTATACCTTGTCTACCGATGATGTGGATGCCGCCGCGCGTTTAACGGCGCAGGGGCTTCTTTCGCTGTTGCAACGTATGGCTACCGCCCACGGGCGAGAGCTGGCGGTGGATTTTGAAACGATGCGCAATAAAAGCAACGCCTATTGGGTCGTGACCAAGGTACGTGGCGTTTTTAAGGGCACAGCCGCTTGGAACGAACCGCTTAAGGTGGAAACCTGGCCGCTTCCCTCGGGCCGCATCACTTGTGAGCGCGACATGACTGTCAAGACCGCAAACGGTGAAACGGTGGCGTGTGTGGCGTCCGAGTGGTGCCTGTTGGATTGGGATACCCACCGCATACGCAAGGTGGATAGCACCTGCTTCCCTTTGGGAGACTGGATGCGTACCGACCGTGCAGGTGCTGGTGAGTTTTTGCGGTCAAACCGCAAGACGGACGAGATGACGTTGGTGTATGAGCACCCTGTGCGCTATACCGATATGGATCTCAATCGCCATACTAATAACGTTGTCTACGCCAAGCTGGCGATGGATACCAACCCCTTTGCATTTTGGGAGAAGCATTCGCCGCGCTGGTTTGAGATCCATTTTCTGCGCGAGAGCCACGAAGGCGATGTGATTTCGCTGTATCAACAGCCCACAGAAGATGGCTTGCGCGTGGTAGGTACCAAGCAAGACGGCGAAGCGGTGTTCGTTTTTTACGTGGGATTTTGAAAAAGGAATATGCCCAAAAGCAGGCTTCGACAACCTGTGCCACCAACGGTAGCGCTTATTTCGGCCGATATTGCAAAAAAACCGCGCCAAAATGATAGAAAAAACCAATTTTGCATCTTTACTTATCCAATAAAACTGGTATAATGAAGTGTAGGCCTGTGTGCCCTCGCAACCACACATATATGGGAGGATAACGAATATGGATTTGCACGCTATCACATCTCAGTTTGAACTGACAGATGAGATTACCCCCTATGGCGATGGCCATATCAATGATACTTATGCCACCACGGCTTCTGCGCCGCGGTATATTTTGCAACGCATCAACAACAATGTGTTCAAGCGCCCTGACCAGGTGATGGAAAATATCGAGAAGGTCACCGCACACATGCGTAAAAAGATCATCGAGGCAGGCGGCGATCCTACCCGTGAGACGCTGACGGTTATCCCGACACGCGCGGGCAAGAGCTATTATAAGGATGAAAACGGCAACTATTTTCGCATGTACCGCTTCATCGAAAATGCCACCACCTACAACAGCGTGGAAAAAATCGAACACTTCTATGAGGCCGCCCGTGCGTTCGGCCGCTTCCAAAAGTTGCTCGCGGATTTCCCTGCTGAGCAACTGCACGAAACCATCGTGGATTTCCACAACACCGGTGCTCGCGTGGAGCAGCTCAAAGAGGCCATTGCCAACGATAAGGCCGGCCGCTTGGCTTCGGTACAGGAAGAGGTCAAGTTTGCACTGGATCGCGCACCGCAAGCGACTTGGGTGACCGACCGCATTGCTTCCGGCGAGATCCCCCTGCGCGTGACGCACAACGACACCAAGCTCAACAACATCATGATCGATGACAATACCGGCAAGGCCATCTGTGTCATTGACCTGGATACCGTGATGCCCGGCTCTTTGCTGTATGACTACGGTGATTCCCTGCGCTTTGGTTCCAACGCCGGTGCCGAGGACGAAACCGACCTGTCCAAGGTCTATTGCCGTACCGATCTGTTCGAGGCGTTCACCCGCGGCTTTACTGAGGAGATGAAGGATTGCCTTGCTCCTGCGGAGTGGGAGCTGTTGGCATTCTCCGCGCG
>JAZSHG010000249.1:0-4104 GCA_045533135.1 Acutalibacteraceae bacterium | reverse complement strand
CGCAAGGCGGCGACGCTACGCAAGGCGGCGACGCTACGCAAGGCGGCCACGCTACACAAGGCGGTAACGCTACGCAAGGCGGCAATGCTACGCAAAGCGGTAACGCTACGCAGGGAGGTAATGCTACGCAGGGAGGTAACGCTACGCAAGGTGGCAACCCGACTAAGGGGAGCAGTACCACTAAGGGGAGCAGCACCACGAAAGGAAGCGGCCAAACGGTTCAAAAAACCACTGCCTCTACTTCAAAAGTAGAAGAAGAAGAGGTTTTGTTGCCTTCTTTTATCCGCAATGACAACGGCACCTATACCGACCGTGAAACAGGTGTCGTCTTTATCGATGACGAGTGCAACTCCGTTTCTATCGGCGCTTCCAACTGCCTTATGTACGACACGGGTGGCAAGTTGCACGTTGACCAGCTTAATACCAAGCTGTTCAACAACGACCCATGCCGTATTATCCGCGGTGACACAACCTCCAGCTCTGCCTGGTGGTTTAGCTACAAGCTTGACGCCGGTATCTCCGAGGCGGCTATCTTTGCTTTCAATGATCACCAAGACAAAGTGCGTACGCGCGGCTTTGATGTCTACGTTTCTGCCGACAATAGAAAGTGGACAAAGGTGGAGCCCACGTATAGTGAAAAGGATGACCTGTTGATGACGGCGGACCCCTCGCGCAAATGGATTCTGCGCACCTACAAGGTTACCGGCATTGACAAGTCCAACAAATACCTGAAAATTCAGTTCACCGCGATGGATGGTGAGCAGTACGAGCCGTTGATCGGCCGCGTACGTATCAACAACATCAACAAGATGGAAGATCCCTATCGCAATTTGGAAGGACGTGCGGCAAAGACCTTCTATGTGTCTACGACAGGCGTCGACGGCAACGATGGTTTGTCGCCCGAACGCCCGATTCACCCCGATGTTCTCCACACGCGGTATTTCCAGCCGGGTGACAAGATCTTGTTCAAATCCGGTGAAACAATGTTAGGAAACGGCATCAAGCTTTCCGGTTTTGGATCCGCTTCCAAGCGCGTTACCATCGGTACCTATGGCGGCACGGCACCTGCCAAACTCACAACACGTGGTGATCAAGTAGCTTCGAAGCTTTCGGTGTATATCGATTACGTGACTATCGAAAATTTGGAGATATCCAACCCGTTGGGCCGCGTCGGCCTGACGATCGGCGCCGGTCACGCCGGTGCCAACAAGGGTATCATTATCCAAAACTGCACCTTCAAGGATATCAACAAGAATGCCGACACCTTTGTGTTTGAATCCGGTGCTGTGCAAATTGCCGCTTCCGGCGGTGAGCCCACTTGGTTTGAGGATCTTGTTGTGCGCAACAACATCATTCATAATGTGGCTCGTATCGGTGTCTTTGTCACCAGTAACTGGGCAGAGCGCACTAACCGTGTCAACGGCGAATACAAAAATGGCAACAATCCGTGGTATGCTAACAAAAATGTCAGCCTCACGGGCAACACGTTGACCGATGTGCAAGGCGACGGCCTGTTGATCATTGGCTGTAACGGCGCGCGCATTGAGAATAACTTTGCCAACAACACCTATTGTGTGAACGAAGCTACGCTCAAAAGACACAAAGCAACGGGGCTTACTACCTCTGTGGCTGTTATGTGGACACAAAACGTGGATAAGGCATATGTCCAATATAACGATGTCGGCTATACCAACCTGCCTGATCATGCCAACGGCGGTGCTGACGGTACGCCGTTTGATATTGACGGCTTGTGCACGAATCACTTTATCCGCTATAACTATTCTCACAACAACGAGGGCGGCTTTATTCTGCTGTGCGAGTTCCCGCCAAGCTTCCTTTCTGCGACTTGGCAGTCAATGCTCAAGGAAACCACCCATCAAATCGGCTTTAATCTGTCGGTGAATGATGGCTGTAAGCCCGGTTATGCCGTCTTTATTGTCACCAGTACGCTGGCGCAGATGAATATTGTGAACAATACCTTTATCACAAGAAGCGGTAGCACGTCTTTACTGATGGCGACCGATACGGTGATGACCGGCTACTCTTTCAAGAACAATATATTCTACGGCGCGTCTGCCTGCAATATCGGTAAATGCTACGGCGCTTCGCAGTTCGTGTTTGACAACAACGTGTTCTGTGGCGGCACCGTCTCCTATGGAAACGGCGTCACAGTGATCAACACCAAAAATGTGGATCCCAACTTTGCCAACGCAAGCTTCAATAGCCCCAACAGCAGCCAAGATCTGCGTAGCCAGGCGATTGCGGCATTTACTCCGCGCAATAAGATCAGCGGTGCATATGCCAACGTCAATGGCGGCAGCAAGGATATCAACGGTAATTCGTTCTCCTCTGCCTTCTACGGTTGCGTGAAGTATTAACACGTGCGTATTTAGCAAATATAAATCCCCTGTTGCCAATCCGGCAACAGGGGATTTTCTTGCGTTTATGTGTTTTGTGGGGAATCAGAAGGTGCCGTTGATCACTTTACCTGTACGGTGGGATTCAAAGGCCGCCTCCATCACCTTCATAACGCGCATTGCCTCTTCGGGCTTGACGAGCGGTTCGGCAGCGCCGTCAAGCACATCGGCAATGTTGCGATAATAGGCGTCGTAATCGGCTTGAAAATCATCGGGATTGAGTAGCGTTTCCTCCACCGTATCCTTAGCGCGCGGCGCCATCGTCTTGGTGGGGCCTGCCTTGGTGTAGATGATCTCTTCCTCAAAGGTGATCTCACGTTCGGTTGCGCGCACGATTTTGCCGTTGCAGTTCCAATTGTCAATAACCATTGCACCACGATCACCACAGACGTACCAACGCGGTGCACCGATGTAGTGGCTGGTGCCAACCTCAACGGTGGCGCGCAGTCCATCTGCAAAGGTGAGCTGTAGCTTAAAACCGTCGTCACATTCTGTATAGTTGACGTTGTACATCTGGCAATAGACCGACGTTACAGGGGTGTCGTTCATCATCATCAGCTGGTCGATCAAGTGAACGCCCCAGTCGAGCATCATACCGCCACCTGCCACAGCATATTGCCGCCAGCCTTCAGGGATGCCGCGCGAGCCGTTGACGCGTGATTCGATTTCAAATACCTTGCCAAGTTTTCCGGACTTGACCACCTCTTTGACACCGAGATAGTCGGCGTCTGCGCGGCGGTTTTGGTGTACCGTAAACAGCTTTCCTGTGCGGCGAGCGGTTTCTATCATAACCGCCAACTCTTCCGAGGACATCGCTACCGGCTTTTCGCAGATAACAGCTTTGCCGGACTTTAAGGCTTGACAAACCAACGGCATATGAAAGTTGTTCGGCGTGGCACACAGCACAATGTCGATAGCAGGATCGGCCAGCAGCTCCTCATAGGAGTTGTAGGCGCGATCAAAACCGTCTGCCAGTGCCAATTCCATGCGCGCAGGGTTGATATCATACACGCCGGCAAAATGCATGCGATCGGTTTTAACAATACCTTCGTGATGCCAGCGTCCCATGCCGCCATAGCCAACCGAGGCGATTTGATACGTCTTCATGAAAAAGCCTCCTTTTAGTATTGATCAATCGGCAATCCCTCTGCCGCCAGTGCTTCGGTAGTTTGTCCCATGTGCAGGCACCACAGCGTGGAACGTTGACAGGTGGGCGCCGCCCAATGTACCGCGTTGCGGATAATACGCTGAACGTGTGGATTGTGGTAGATGGGGTTGGTCTCGTGACCGGGTTGGAAATAAAACACCTTACCGGTGCCACGATTCCAACAGCATCCCGAGCGGAACAGCTCACCACCGCGAAACCACCCTGCAAACACCAGCTCGTCGGGCTGTGGAATATCGAAAAACTCACCGTACATTTCTTCTGTGCCCAGCTCAACCGTAGCAGGTATGCCTGCGGCGATAGGGTGGGAGGGGGAGATGCACCACAGACGCTCATAGTCATTATCACGCCACCGCAAGGAACAGGTCGTGCCCATCAGCAGACGAAACGGCTTTGAATGGTGAGCAGAGTGCAGAAAAATGATGCCCATACCCAAAAGCACGCGGTCTGCCACCTTGCGTGCCAGCTCGTCAGGTACGTTGTGATGGTTGCAGTGTCCCCACCAGATCATCACATCGGTGC
>JAZSHG010000116.1:0-2295 GCA_045533135.1 Acutalibacteraceae bacterium | reverse complement strand
TTTTTCTAAAACTATAGGTAGTATACACCTTTTTTGCCCGTCTGCCAAGACTGCGGCGGCAAATTTTGCGAAAAAAGCCCTGCCTTTGGGATTTCCCAAAGGCAGGGCGTGCGGTTATGCGGTTATTCGATGACGACTTCCATCGTGGCGATATACTCGTTGAGCTTTTTCTCAAACTCGTCAAGATATTTTTCGGGGAAATTAGCTTTTTTGCCATTTTCGAAAACTTCTTGAATTTGTTCAAGAGCGAATGGGTGCTTCATCCAAACTTCAACGGGATTTTCCACAAACCAATTAAAGGGATACAAGACCGATCCAATGATTGCCGCCGTTGGGGCTTTGTATTTTTTGTTGTATTCTTCTCTCGTCAACGTGTACATATCGTTGATTTCTTCGTCGGTAAAAACAAGGCGGTCGTACTGCTTGTGCCCTGCATAAAATTCTTTCGAAGTTTGATTGAGTTCCTCGATTTTTTCGCGAGGAATATTCAGTGCCAATATACGCCGTTGCAGAGAAGCACCGGTATAGGCATAGTGGGTGCCGTTTGTTTCGGCGGCAATTTCTGCATCCAGCTCTTTGGTGTCGTCTTCTGTAAAGTTTTTATAAAGGTAGTAGCTGAAAAAATTTTCGCCAAGGTGTTTTTCACCGTTGACGTATACATGATTTCCGCCATATCCACCGCCTTGGCCCTCCCAGTCGGTCGTGCCCGACGAGGGCGTGGTATTTGTTTGTGTAGTGGCAGTCGATTGCGTGGTGGACGCCGTGGGCAACTGCGTAGGTTTGGTAGTGGGGGTGTGCGGTGCGGTGGTACTGCTCAGGTTGGGAACAACACCGTTATCGCGTGGCAACAGCTTCCACGTGACACCTGCCGCGAGCAGTACACACGCCGCGGCGGCAGTCCAGCGCCACACGGGGGCGGTCAGCACGCTTTTGCGTGCAACAGGCGCGGCATCGGCGACCAGCGCGTCATCGATATCTCCCAGTGCATATATCAGTTCAAAAGGTTTCATACGTGGATCCCTTCTTTCTCCAAATAAGTTTTGAGTGCTTCACGGGTGCGCAACAACTGCATTTTCACGTTGCTCTCCCGCAAGCGGTTACAGTGAGCGATCTCCTTGATGGGAAGCATATACCAATAGCGTTGCAAGAAGAGCCGACGTCGCTCGGTGGGCAGCTCGCGCAAAAAGCGGTCGAGGGTGGCTTTCAGGTCAATATGCTCTGCCGACAACTCGGTCGGCAACACGCCCTGCCATTCCTCCAGCACAGCGCAAAGCTCCTTGCCGCCGCGTTTTTGCGCGGTGGCGTGGTCCAAGCGGTCAAGGGCCAGGTGACGCGTGATTTTCCCCAAAAAGGCAGAGAGGTTTTGCGGCTTTTGCGGCGGAATGGTGTTCCACGCACGTGTTAAGGTGTCGTTGAGACATTCCTCCGCATCCTGTTCGTTGCCCAAAATATTGTTGGCGATGCGGCGGCAATAGGCGCCGTATTGTGCCGCCACCGCCGACAGCACTGTTTCGTCACGATCGAAAAAGCGCTATATAAGTTGATCCGATGACATAAGGCATCCCCCCTTTGTGGTATGTTTTCTTGAAAGGCCCTTTCACCTATAAAGACGGAAAAAGGGTTTACCGCGTCACATAAAAGCACAAACTTTTTCCAGTTTATCACATATTTTTTTAAAAACATAGCGTTTTGGGAAATTTCCTTGCAAAAAGGGCAAAAGTGTGGGATAATATCGGTTGACTGTAATCGAAAAGGAGAAGGTGTATGCCTGCTTATTTTGACTCTCGTCATATCGCGTATCGTTCGCCGTTTGGCGCTGTGCCTGCAGGTACGGCGGTGCTGTTTCGCATTTGCCTGCCGCGTAGCTTGCGCTGTACGGGCGGCCATTTGCGCTTGCATAAAGATAACGGAGAAACCATTTTGCACGACCTGTTTTGGGCAGGTATGGAAGGCACGGAATGGGAGTGGTGGGATTGCCACTTTGCGCCTGTCGCCGCCGACCTTTATTGGTATGATTTCACGCTTTGCACCGCACAGGGTGAGCGCTTTCTCACCCACCTGCCCGATGGCAAGGCGGCGCTTTCCGCGCGCGAAGGCTCTTGCTGGCAGTTGACGGTGTATGCTAAGGATTTCACCACACCCGACTGGTTGGCCGGTGGCGTGATCTATCAGGTGTTTCCCGACCGCTTCGCCGCATCGGGTAAGCCGAAAACGGGTGTGCCGACCGATCGCCGTATGCACGAAAGCTGGGATGAACTGCCGCAGTGGCAACCCGATCCCGACGGCGAGATCCGC
>JAZSHG010000089.1:0-2908 GCA_045533135.1 Acutalibacteraceae bacterium | reverse complement strand
CGGGCGACACGGGACGTCGAGGACGCCCGAAGGAAGTGCCCTTGGGGTGCGCCGTCCCCTACAATGTTATTTGATAGATTTGCATAACATCGAAAAATCCCCGAAGCTGGTGCTTCGGGGATTTTTAATTACAGGTCGATGCGGCCGTAAAGGCTCGCGTTGGTCTCCTTCTCCGACTCGGTGCGAGAGGGAGGGGTAGCGCCATCGGCGGTGGGCAGCGGATTGCTGCGCGGCACAAAGGCACGAATGGGACGCGCAGGGCGGTCGCCGGCGACACTGTCGCGCGACTCACGCGGTTCGCGGTTTTCACGCGAGGCGCGCTGGGCATCCCCGTTGCCACTACCTTTGCGGCCACGACTGCGACGGCGGCCGTTGCCACTCTTTTCCTTGTTGCCTGTTTCGCCGTCGGGGCCGATAACCACGTGGCGGTTGGGCTCACTGCCCACACTCCAGGAGGTAACGCCTTCCACATCCTGCACAGCAGTGTGGATAATGCGGCGCTCGTAAGGATTCATCGGCTCGAGCGAGCTCTTGCGGCCGCTACGGGCAACCTGATTGCCCACCTTGTGTGCCAAGCCTGTGAGGGCTTTTTCGCGCTTTTCGCGGTAGTTGCCGATGTCGAGGATAACGCGGCAATAGCTGTTGTCGGCGCGGTTTGCCACCAAGCCTGTCAAATATTGCAGGGCATCGAGGGTATCGCCGCGGCGGCCAATGACAAAGCCAAGATCCTCGCCGTCCAGGGTGATGACACAGGCTTCTTTTTCTTCTTTCACGGTGATGGTGACTTCGCCGGCACCCATCGCCGCGAGCACCTCTTTCAAATACGCCACAGTAGCGTCAGCGGCGCCGGCTTTTACGGTGCCTTTGACACGGGCGTCGGTGCCGCCAAACAAGCCAAGCACCTTCTTTTGCGCAGGTTGCAACACCTCAAAGGTGACGCGCTCTTCCGCCACACCGAGTTCTGCCAAAATAGCGGCTTTTGCCTCTTCTTCGGTGGCGGCTTCTTTGATCAGTTCCGTCAACATACAATCTATCCTCACTTTTCGGTATCGCCGTTTTCGGGCGTAGTGTCTTCTTTCGTCTTGTCCTTTTTGGACTTTTTATCCTTTTTCACGCCCTGCGGCATTTCTATCGACAGCAAAGAGTTGGATTTTTCCTCTTTCGGCTCAAAGGTCTTGCCCTCGGCTTCCATTTGCGCATACTTCGCTTCCAGCTCTTCTTCACGCTGACGTGCCTCTGCCAAGCGGCGTTTTTCCTCCGCTCTTTCGGCGGCACGGCGAGCACGGCGCTCCTTGTACTCAATCTCCGCCTGCTCACGGATCTTGGCAGGGTTGTACATACGGTTGAGCACATAGGTCTGACCAAGAGCAAAAACATTGGAGAAGATCCAGTAGATACCGACAGCACCCGGGACAATGAAGGAGATATATGCCGAGAACAGGGGCATGAAGTACAGCATCACACCGGTGCAACCCTTCATCTGCTGCTGTTCGGGGCTCATTGTGGCCTTATTATAGTGCTGGGACAGGAAGGAGGACAACAGCGCGGTGACACCCGACAAGAGCGGGATGATCCACAGCCAGTTGATGCCTGCAAAGCCGTCTTTGTTCCACGGGTTACCCAAAAAGTCCATGCCGAAAAGCTGGAACTCGCCACGCATCTCGATCATTTCATTATAAAGCTCCTCACCCGAGCGGTTGTCGCGCTTGGAGGCTTCGAGTGCATCGATCTTCTCAATGACAGCGTCTTTGTTTTCTTCTAATTCTTCCAACAAATTCAGTTCGACGTAAGCGCTATCCCTATCGGCTGTATCCTCGTCATTTTCGTCGATAATACCAGCAGCTTCCAAGCTGACATTGATGACCTGCTCAGGGATGTCGGTCAGGTGGGTCAACGGCTGATAGATGGCGCCGATAACACCAAACAGAATGATCATGGGAATGAGCATAGGCAGGCAACCGCCTGTCAGGCTCACGCCCTCTTTTTCGTACAGTTCTTGTGTTTTTTGTTGCAGCTTCTGACGGTCTTGGCCGTATTTTTTCTGCAAGCGTTCCAGACGAGGTGCCAGGCGAGCTCTATCCGCCGTAGCTTTCTGGGATTTGAGAGAGAAGGGGAAGGTTACCAGCTTGACGAGGAGGGTAAAGAAGAAGATCGCAACAAAATAGTTGCCGAACAACTGGTAAACCAAGCGCAGGATAGCCCCCAGTGGGACTGCGAGTAATTGAAAAATGCCCATAGCGAATCTCCTCGGTTACATTTTAGGTGTTTTCTTGCGGCGTGGCCACTGCTCAGGTACAGGATCGTAGCCGTGGCCGCCCCACGGGTTACAGCGCAAAATGCGGCACAATGCCAGCCAACCGCCTTTGAAGGCGCCGAATCGTTCGAGCGCTTCTATGGCGTAAGCAGAACAGGTAGGGCTGTAACGACAGCGCGGTTTGGTGTGCGCCGATATGGCGCGTTGATAAAAGCGCACACAGGCGATGAGCAGTCGTTTCATTTTGTAACGACCCCCAGTTCCGCCAGGTGCTGTGCCATCACGATGGCGATGTCGGTGCTTTTGAGGGAAATGGCACGGGTACGGGCGACAAACACAATACCAAAGCCACCGACAACAGGCGGTGTCTGCTGACGGAACGCCTCGCGGATGATGCGGCGGCAGCGGTTACGCTGCACAGCGTTGCCGAGCTTTTTGCTTGTGGTGATCCCCACGCGAGGAAACCCCAGTCGGTTTTTTCGCACATAGGTGACCAAAGCCGGATGCGCCCGACTTTTGCCGCGATAATACAGGGTGCGAAAGAGCGTGTTGCTGGTCAAAGCCTGCCATTGTGTCATTTTGCATCCCATCCCGTTTTCACACAAAAAAAAGCCACACAAAGGTGGCCTTTTTTAATAGGTGAGCCGATTTCTA